>JAKFVZ010000410.1 GCA_021732965.1 Reyranella sp. | reverse complement strand
CGGTGGCGAGCACCTCGCCATTCCTGATTCCGACCTTGAGCTACGATGCCAACAACGCCTACCTCATGCTGCAGGTCGGCGGCTTCGCGCAGGCGGCGCTGACTCCCAACCAGGCGGCGGTCGGCGGGGTGCTCGATGCGACGGCACCCACCGCGACCGGTGACTACGCCACTGTCGTCAGTGCGCTCGCGGGCCTGTCCGCGCAGCAGGGCCAGGCGGTGATGAACGCGATCAGCGGCCAGAACTATTCCGGCTTCTCCAGTTCGATGGTGCAGGGCACCCAGCTCTTCCTCGCCAACTTCGCGGGGCAGGCGGGTGGCGGCGCCGGCTTCGGCGGCTCGAGCCGCATCGCGCTCGCCGAAGCCTGTGACGTCGCCTGCGACAGCGGAACGCCCGCGCTCTGGGGCGCGTGGGGTGGTGCGCTGGGTGGTCTCGGCGCGATCAGCAACGGCGGCGCCAATGCGGGTGCGCTGACCTACAGCGTCGGCGGCTTCGCGGCCGGTCTCGACCGTCTCGTGGCGTCCAACCTGCGGGTCGGCGCCACGATCGGATACCAGAACGGCAACCAGTGGGTCGCGGGCTTTAGCGGCAACGGCAGTTCCAACACCTTCCAGGCCGGCCTCTACGCCAACTTCATCCAGGATAAAGTCTATGCCGACGCGATCGTCGGCTACGCCTACAGCGCCAACCAGATGACGCGCAGCATCGCGATCCCGGGACTCGCCGCGCGCACCGCGATCGGCAACACCGGCGCCAACCAGTTCTACGGCCAGGTCGAGACCGGCTATCGCTTCGACCTCGGCGGCCTCGCCGACGCCCATGTCACGCCCTTTGCGCGGTTGCAGGCTTACACCGGCACTCAGAACGCCTTCACCGATACCGGCGCGGGCTCGCTAAATCTCTCGGTGGCGCAGCAGACGACCAACTCGCTGCGCAGCGTGCTGGGCGCGCAGGTCGAAGGCTCGATGGATCTCGGCTGGCGCGACCGGCTCGCCCTGAAGGCGCGGCTGGGCTGGAGCCACGAATATGCCGACACGGCGCGGCCCGTGACGGCTTCGTTCGCCGGGGCGCCGGCCGCGCCCTTCACCACCTACGGCGTGGCGCCGCAGCGCGACGGTGCCGTCCTGGGGCTTGCCGCCTCCACGATGGTTGCCGAAGCGCTCGACATTTTTGTGCGCTACGATGGCGAGGTCTCGGGCCAGGACAATGCGCACGCGTTCACGGCAGGCTTCCGCATGAGCTGGTAAGGAACGCTTCCGCCGCGCCGCGGTTTTTATCGGCGGGATATGGTTTTGCCATTTTTCCTTGGCAAGGGCTCTTGCCCGTCACACTGGGAAACGTTCGATTCGATGTGATGAGTAGACTGCGTATCGTCCTGCTGCTGGCCGCGACCCTCATGGGATGCGCGCCCGTGGTCGTCCCGGCCGGTGCGCCGGTGCGGCCGCCGGCGCTCGAAGCCGACCGCTACGTTGCCGCCGACGGCACCGTGCTAAAACTGACGGTGTGGCCGGCCGAGGGAGGGCCTCCCAAGGCGATCATTCTCGGCATCCACGGGTTCGGCGACTATCGCAAGGCCTGGGAGGAGCCGGCGGAGATCTGGGCCGCCGACGGCATCACGACCATCGCCTATGACCAGCGCGGCTTCGGCTCCAGCCCCACGCGCGGCCGCTGGGCCGGGACGGCGACCATGATCGACGACATCCGGACGGTGGCCTCGCTCGTCCGGCAGAAATATCCCGGCGTGCCGCTCTATCTCGCCGGAGAGAGCATGGGCGGCGCGCTCGTCATGGCCGCGGCCGACAAGACGCTCGACGTCGACGGCCTGATCCTGGTCGCGGCGGCGCTGCGGTCGCGCGACACGCTCGGTCCTTTCCTCAGCGGCGGTCTGTCCTTCTTCGCGCACACGGTGCCGTGGCTGCCCTCCGGACCGACGTCCATCGATTTCCAGCCGACGGACAATCCCAGGACGATGGAGAAGATGCGCAACGACGCGATGATCCTGCGCAATCCCCGTGTCGATCTGGGTTACGGGCTGGTCGACGCGATGGACGCGGGCAAGGCCGCGGCGCCGACCATCGACAAGCCCTATCTGATGCTGCACGGCATCGGCGACCGACTCGTCCCGATCGAGCCGGTGCGCTCGGCGATCGAGCTGATGCCCAAGCGCCCCGATTCCCACCTCGCCTTCTATCGCAACGGCTATCACATGCTGCTTCGCGACAAGCACGGCGCGCTGGTGGCCAAGGACGTCGCCGCCTGGATCCAGGACAAGGACCAGCCCCTTCCGTCCGGCGCCGACGTCCAGGTGTCGCGGCCGGAGCTGGCCCGGCTGTGGGGCAGCAAGCGCGGCGGCTGAACCCCGTTCCGGGCGCTTGCCGTTCGCGTCGGGTGTCCTATATCACCGCCGGAAAATCCATCGCGAGGACACAAGCGCAATGAACGGCGACGGTTCGGTAGCCCAGGGCGGCCCGGAAAAGCACCAGTTTCAGGCCGAGGTGGCGGAGCTCCTCAACCTGATGATCCACTCGGTCTATTCCGAGACCGACGTCTTCCTGCGGGAACTGGTGTCGAACGCCTCCGACGCCTGCGACAAGGTCCGCTACGAGGCCATTGCCCGGCCCGACCTGCTGGCGGGGGACGAGCGGCTGGCGATCCGGATCAAGCCGGATGCAGAGGCCAAGACCCTGACGATTGCCGACAACGGCATCGGTATGGACCGCCAGGAACTGATCGACAATCTCGGCACGCTGGCGCGTTCCGGCACCAAGGCCTTCCTGAAGGGGTTGAAGGACGCCAAGGACGGACTGGGCCTCATCGGCCAGTTCGGCGTCGGCTTCTACGCCGCCTTCATGGTCGCCGACCGCATCGAGGTGACGAGCCGCCGCGCCGGCTCGGCCGAGGCCTGGACCTGGATCTCCGCCAGCGGCGCGGGCTTCGAGGTGGCGCCCGCCAGTGACGAGCAGGCGGCGAGAGTCGCGCGCGGCACCGAGATCGTGCTGCATCTCAAGGAGGATGCCGTGCGCTACCTCCAGCCCTACGAGCTGGAGCGCATCGTCCGCACCTATTCGGATCACGTGCTGTTCCCGATCGAGCTGATCGACGACAAGGGCGAGGCGCGGCAGGTCAATGCCGCGAGCGCGCTATGGCAGCGCTCCAAGTCCGAGGTCAAGCCCGAGGACTACACGCAGGCCTATCGCTCGATCGCCATGGCCTTCGACGAGCCGGCCCTCACGCTGCACTACAAGGTCGAGGGACGGCAGTCCTATGCGGTGCTGCTGTTCGTGCCCAGCACGCCGCCGTTCGATCTCACCGATCCGGCCCGCAAGGGGCGGGTGAAGCTCTACGTCCGCCGCGTCTACATCACCGATGACGCCGAGCTGCTGCCGGCCTATCTGCGCTTCGTGCGCGGCGTTGTCGACAGCGATGACCTGCCGCTCAACCTGTCGCGCGAGATGCTGCAGAACAATCCGCAGGTCCGCCAGATCCGCAACGGCCTGGTCGGCCGCGTCCTGTCCGAGCTGGAAAGCACGGCGACGAAGGATGCCGAAGCCTTCGGCAAGATCTGGGAGACGTTCGGTTCGATCCTGAAGGAAGGCCTTTACGAAGACGGCGAGCGCCGCGCGCAGATCCTCGGTCTGGCGCGCTTCTCCTCGACGGCCGGCGACACGCGGCGTTCGATCAATGAGTATGTCGCAGACCTCAAGCCGAACCAGACCGAGATCTACTATCTCGTGGGCGACAGTCTCGACCGGCTGAAGTCCAACCCGAAGCTGGAAGCCGCGAAGGCGCGCGGCGTCGAGGTGTTGCTGCTGACCGACCCGGTCGATGCCTTCTGGACGACCCTGCCGCAGGAATACGAGGGCAAGCCGCTCAAGTCGCTGAGCCAGGGCGAAGTCGATTTCGGCCTGATCCCGCTGGTCGACGAGAAGAAGTCCGAGGACACCACCGTCGATGCCGAGGAAGATGCATCGGTGCTGTCGGCGGCGAAGGACGTGCTGGGCGACAAGGTCGCGGACGTGAAGGCCTCGACCCGGCTCACCGACAGCGCCTCCTGCTTGGTGGCGAGCGCGCAGGGCCGGGACCGCGAGCTGGAGCGCCTGCTCGAGCGCCAGAACCGTGGCAGCGGCAGCAAGCCCATCCTCGAGCTCAACATGAAGCACGCGATGGTGCGAGCGCTGGGCACGGCCAAGAAGGAAGACCGCGCGCAGGACGTCGAGGATCTCGCCAACCTGTTGCTCGACCAGGCCCGCATTCTCGACGGCGAGATCCCGTCCGATCCGGCCGCCTTCGCGCGTCGCCTCAACGACTATGTCGTGCGGGCGCTGCGGAGCGCAGCAACGGCTTGAGGCCCTGGCGTCACGTTCAGCTCATCGTCAGTCTTGGAAGGAAGGTGACGATCCCCGGAAAGAGCGTGAAGAGTCCGACGCAGGCGAAGTCCATGAGCACGAACGGCCAGACGTTGCGGAAGATGTCTTGCAGTGGGATGTCTGGCCGGACGCCGCCCACGACGTAGCAGTTCAGACCGACCGGCGGCGTCAGCAGGCCGACCTCGACCATCTTCACGACGATGATCCCGAACCAGATTGGATCGAAGTCGAGCTTCATCATCACCGGGAAGATCACCGGCAGAGTGAGAAGCAGCATGCCGATTCCGTCCATGAACATGCCCAGCACCGTGTAGAGCACGATCACGAACAGCAGCACGAGGTAGGGCGACACGCCGATGGCGACGATCCAGTCCGAAAAGGCGCTGGAAACGCCGGCGAAGGCCAGGAAGCGCACGAAGATCAGCACGCCCCAGATGATCGAGAAGATCATCACCGTGAGCTTCACCGTGTCGAGCAGCGAGTCGAGCAGGCCGCGCCCCGTCAGGGAGCGCTTGAGCAACGCCATGACGAAGACGATGAAGGCGCCCAGCGCTCCCACCTCGGTGGGGGTGGCCCAGCCGGTGTACATGCCGCCAATCACCGCGCCGATCACGAACACGATGGGCAATGCGTCAGGCAGCGTCACGAAGCGCTCGCGCCACGGGATTCCGTGTACCGACTGGCCAAGCGTCGGATTGATCTTGAACCGTACGACGATGATCGAGGCGTAGAGCAGCGCGGAAATCACGCCGGGAATGAAGCCGGCCATCAGCAGGCCGCCGATCGAGGTCTCGGTGATGATGCCGTAGACGACCATGATCGCCGAGGGCGGGATCAGGGACGCGAGGGTTCCGCCCGCAGCGACGACTGCGGCGGCAATCCCGGGCTGATATTTGTAGCGCAGCAGTTCGGGGATCGAAATGCGGGCGAAGACGGCCGCTGTCGCCGTGCTGGCGCCCGAAACCGCGGCGAAGCCCGCCGCGGCGAAGATCGTCGCGACCGCCAGTCCGCCGGGCATCCATCCCAGCCAGGCGCGTGCGCAGCGATAGGCGCCCTGCACGATCCCGGCATGGTGCGCGAGGTGGCCGATCAGGATGAAGAGCGGCAGGACCGACAGCGCGTAGTTCGTGGTGTCGGAGTAGGGGATGTGGCCGGCGATGCCGACCGCCTTTTCGAAGCCGCGCAGCGCCCACAATCCGAAGAAGCCGACGAGCCCGGCTGCCACGAAGATACGGATGCCGGCCACGATCATGATGGTCAGGGCGATCATCCCGATGATGCCGATCGTGATGGGCTCCATCAGGCGTCCTCGGGCAGGTGCGATGCGACAGGCACGGCGATCGGTTCAGCCAGCGGATCGCCGACCAGGCGTGCATAGGCCCAGATTTCGAGCGCGATCCGCAGCGCGAGGATGCCGAAGCCGATGACGGGAATCAGCTTCGAAGGCCAGGTCGGCCACTGGGTGTTGATCGTGGAATCGCCGATGTAATAGGCGTTCTCGAAGAAATGCAGGACGCCCGGCAACAGCAGGACGACCAGGCCGAACGCCGCGATGGACGCCATCAGCTCGGCGATCCATTTGCGGCGTCCCTTGAAGTGGCCGACCAGGATGTCGACCCTGATGTGGCCCGCTTTCCGGTAGCAGTAGGAGATGGTGAGCAGGGTGTAGGTCGCCATGCTCTGCTCGATGAGGTCGAGCTGGCCATAGAGAGGCGCATTGAACGCCTTGCGCATGACCATCTCGGCGACGCCGACCCACATCACGCAGAAGATCACGGCGCCTCCGACCACGGCCGTCGCGAATTCGACGACCTGTAGGGCCCTGTCGAGGCGATCGAGCAACGCACCGCCCATCGCCCGTCCGGAGGGAGAGGCCATCGTGGCCATGTCGGTTGCCGCGTCAGCTCTTCTTGAGCTTGGCCTTGGCCTTCTGGGCTTCGTTCAGGATGAGATCGAGCAGTTCCTGCGCGGGCACGCCCTTCGCGGCATTCTCCGTAACCCATGCCTTCCAGACCGGTGCGGCGCCGACCTCCTGGAAGATCTTCAGTTCCGCCGGCGAATAGACGATCGCCTTGAGGCCCTTCTTCTCCCATTCGGCCAGGTTCTTCTTGTCGGTCTCGCTATGCGCCTTGATGAGGGCGGCGTAGGCGAGGGGCCGGGCCTTGTCGAACAACTCCTTGTACTGAGGCGGCAGCTTGCCGAACGCATCGAGCGCAACGATGGTCGGACAATTGTTCGCGCCTGGCGACAGGTTCGTCGTGTACCACTTTGCAATGTCGGCAATCTTGTACGATGCAAAGGCGTAGGTGTAGGGAAAGGCTGCGGCCCGGAAGACGCCGCGCTCCATCGATGTATAGACCTCCGGAGCCGGCACCGATGTCGGGACGGCGCCGAGATTCTTCATGGCCGCGCCCGTACCGCCCAGCGCACGCACGCGCATTCCCTTGAAATCGGCCATCTTGGTCGGTGCATCGCCCGTTCCCATGAATTCCGACTGCGGCTGCAGCACGGACATCAGGACCATGGCATTCCAGCGCTTGAACTCGTTCACGATGTAGGGGTTCTTGTAGAAGACGTCGTGCACCATCGCGTGGATCTCGGGATCTGCGAGCGGCAGGCCGGGCAGGTCGAGTGCGTTGATGCCGAGATGCTTGCCCGGATGGTAGCCGGTGCAGATCTGCGCCATCTCGAAAGCGCCGAGCTTGATGTTGTCGAGGTTGTCCGATGCCTTCGAGAGCGCATCGCCGTAGTGAATCTTGATGGTGAACTTGCCGTCGGTTTCCTTGCTCACATAGTTGGCAAGCGTCTCGATGCCGGCGGTAAAGGCCCGCGGCGGCCCCCAAACCGAGAGATTCCAGGAGACCTTGGGGCCATCCACGGCAAGAGCGGAGGTTGCACTGAGACCAAGGATTACGCCAGCGACCCCGAGACGATTCGACAATGCACCCATCATCTTCCTCCCTGTACTTGCTTGTGTCTTGATTGAGGAAACCATGGGCTTGGTTGCAATTCATGTCCACGGAGAATTTGGAGGGTTGGCGCCGGGGCTTCAATCGTGCTGCAGCCGCGAACTGCGCCGCCCCGCTTCCAGGAATGGGAGTGCGAGCCGGCATGAGAATGTCGGTTCCGGAGTGCAGTGGATAGGCGCCGATTACGCTTGTCGGATTGCGCGCGGTGCCCGAAGGCTTTCGTCACTATCGACAGAACCGTTTGTGACGCAGGAAGCAATGACCAAGAATGTGACTATGTGGCGCCGCACTTTCCTCGGAGTCGCGGCCGGAACGCTTGCGGCACCTGCCGTCGCTCGCGCGCAGGCCTGGCCCAGCAAGCCGGTGCGGGTGGTCAATGCCTACAGCGCCGGCGGGACGGCGGACGTCGTCTGCCGCATCTACTGCCAGGCGCTCGGCGAAAGGCTCGGCCAGGCTTTTACCGTCGACAACAAGCCAGGCGCGGCGGGTACCATCGCCGCTCAGATCGTGGCGCGCGCGCCCAACGACGGTTACACGATTCTATACGATGCCACCGCCCAGTCGGTGAACCCGTCGCTGTTTGCGGGCAAGCTCCCCTACGACACGCAGCGCGAGCTCCTGCCGATCGCCCAGACGATGCAGACGCCTGTCACGCTGGTGCGCAACGCA
>JAKFVZ010000406.1 GCA_021732965.1 Reyranella sp. | reverse complement strand
CGTGGTCCCGCCGGCACGGTCTTCTGGGGGAGTGTGCCTTGCGTTCGTCTACCGGTATGCCGCGCGTCGCGGCCTTGTCGTTGTTTGCCGCGCTTTCGATGGTCGGGATGGGACGCGGCCACGCCTTGGCCGATGATGGCTCCTCGGCGCCGAACCCACTGTTGGCCCAAGCCGCCACGACGAACTTCAATATCCCCGCCCAGAACCTTGGAACGGCGCTGACCACGTTTGGCCGGCAATCCGGTATCCAGGTCCTGGTCGATTCCGCCTCGGTGTCGGGCAGGACGAGCACGGCCATCGCCGGCGCGATGACGGCTGCCCAGGCGCTGCAGCAACTGCTCGGCGGCACGGGCGTCCCTTATCGCTTCACCTCGCCGACTGCCGTCACCGTCGGAAGCGGCGGCCCGGCGGCGGCCGGCGCGCTACAGCTCGATCCCGTTCAGGTGCAGGGCGTCTTTCCGGTTCCATCGCAGGCGATGATCGACAATATCCCGGCACCTTATGCCGGTGGGCACGTCGCGACAGGCAGTCAGCTCGGGTTGCTCGGCAATCGTGGCGTCATGAACACACCCTTCAATCAGACGAGTTACACCGCGAAGAAGGCGCAGGATCAGCAGGCGAAGACGGTGAGAGACGTGCTGATCGACGATCCGTCCGTGCGCTTCTGGGTGCCCGACGGCGGATCGGGGGCGGATACGATGTATATCCGCGGCTTCTCGGTCCAGAACACCAGCGCGACCTATGGCGGCCTCTACGGAATGCTGCCGAACGTGACCATCATGCAGGAACTCGCCGAACGGACCGAGGTGTTGAAGGGGCCGAGCGCCATGCTGAACGGCATGCCGCCGCTGAACTCGATCGGCGGCACCGTCAACGTGGTGCCCAAGCGGGCGCCGGACGAAGGCCTCACGCAGCTCACGGCGAACTACGCCTCGGCCAGCCAGTTCGGCGGACATGCCGACGTGGCGCGCCGCTTCGGGCCGGACAAGGAATTCGGCGTGCGCTTCAACGGTGTGTTCAGGGGCGGCCAGACGGAAGTCGAGGGGAACAGCGACCAGAGGGCGCTGGCCGTCCTGGGTCTGGACTATCGCGGCGATCACGTGCGGTTCTCCGTCGATCTCGGCTTCCAGAACCAGTATGTCGGCGGCATGATTCCCTATCTCGGGGTGGCCAACAATGTGCCGCTGCCGTGGGCGCCCAACGCGCGCAAGAACTTCGGGCAGCCTTGGGGCTACCAGACCAACAAGGACATCTTCGGAGTCGTCCGCGCCGAGGTGGACGTCACCGAGCGCGTCACCGCCTATGCCGCGTTTGGCGCCCACGACTATCGGGGCGCGCAGTTGAATGCCGGCTCCTCGGTAACCATCAACAACGTGAACGGCACGGCGACGGGCACGCCGCTCAACTTCAGCACCTACGCCACGTTCCTGACGGCGGAAGCGGGCGTGCGGGCGCTGGTCGATACCGGTCCGATCGGGCACGAATTCTCGGTCGTCGCCACGACCTATGACCGGACGCTGGGCACGGGCGTCGCCACGCTGCCGGCCGTCGTCTCGAACGTCTACAACACGACGGTCACGGCGCGGCCCAACATACCGACGCCGGCGGCCAACAAGGCGGGCACCGCGACCTTCTCCACGCTCGGAGTGGCGGACACGATTTCTTCGGCGGAGAAGCGCGTTCAGTTGACGGTCGGCGCACGGTTGCAGCAGGCCAAGACCGCCAACTTCAACAACATCAGCGGCGTGCAGACCTCGAATTACGATCAGAGCGCTCTCAGCCCGTCGGTGGCACTGGTATTGAAGCCGCTGCAGAATGTCACCGTCTACGGCAACTGGATCCAGGGTCTTCAGGAAGGCGCAACCGTGGGCGCGCAGTTCGCCAACGCCGGCCAATCCTTCCCGCCCTACAAGTCGACGCAGTACGAGGCCGGCATCAAGGTCGACTGGGGCAAGCTCACCACGACCGCCAGCCTCTTCCAGATATCGCAGCCGACCCTGATCACCAACGTCGCGACCAGTACGCAGGTCCTAGGCGGCGAGCAGCGCAACCGCGGCCTCGAGTTCAACTTCTTCGGCGAGCCGACGGAGGGCGTCCGGCTGCTCGGAGGCTTCATGCTTCTCGATGCGGTAATGACCAAGACCCAGGGGGGCCTGGCCGACGGATGGACGGCGCCCTTTGCGCCGGCTTTCAATCTCAATCTTTCGGGCGAGTGGGATCTTCCCTTCGCGCCGGGCCTGACCGTGAACGGCCGCGTCGTCTACACCGGCTCGCAATACATCGACACGACGTTTCCACGCCGCAGCCTGCCGGATTGGACGCGCTTCGACATCGGCGCACGATATGCCTTCGAGAATCCAGGAGCCAAAGGCAACCTCCTGGTCGCGCGCTTCAACGTCGATAACCTTCTCGATGCCAACTATTGGGCGGGAGGCGGCGGCACCACGACCCTGTCGCTGAGCACGCCGCGAACCTTCCGTGTCTCGCTGACGGCGAATTTCTGAGGCGGCCATCGGCTGGCTGAGCTGCCATGGAGTCGAGCTTTCGCGCTTCCATGAACTGGCTGCACACCTGGGCGGGGGTCGTGACAGGGGGGCTCCTGTTCGCGATCTTCTGGATGGGCACACTCTCGGTGTTCGACCGCGAGATAGACCTCTGGATGATGCCGATGACGCGGCTGGAGGCTGGTGGCCCAAGCACCTCCGCCGACGTGATTCGACCGGCAATCGCCGAAGCGGCGGCGGCAAGGTCTGGGTTCCTGTCCGCGATCTTCCCGACGGAGCGGCAACCCGCGATCCGCCTGCACTGGTCCGGCGAGGCCGGGCCCGTCCTCCGCTATCTCGATCCCGCCACCGGCACGGCGCTGCCTGATCCCGGCACGCTGGCCGGCACCGGCTTCCTTTACCCCTTCCACTACATGCTACACATCCGGGCCGGCCGGCTCGGCGCCTGGATCGTCGGGTTCGCGGGCATGGCGATGCTGGTGCTCTGCGTGTCGGGGGTCGTGATCCACCGCAAGATCTTCGCCGAGTTCTTCACCTTCCGGGCCGCGAGGATGCCGCGCCGGCTCATTCTCGACCTCCACAATGTGGCAGGGGTGGTCGGGCTGCCGTTCCACATCGTCATCACGCTGTCGGGTCTCGTCATCTTCTTCGCGACCTACTTTCCTGGCACCGTGCAATTCGCCTACCACGGCGATCGTCGGGCCTTCGTCCGCGATTCTCTCGACAGCTTTTCCCGCCCCAAGCTCGCCCGGCCCGGCGACGTGGCATCGCTCGATGCCATGCTCGCCGATGCGCGGCGGACTTGGACGGGCCTGGGCTCGGTAATCGTCTTCGTCAATCATCCCGGGGACGCGGCCTCTTACGTGGAGGTCAGTCGCCCGCGCGAGGATCATGTCAATGTCCTGGGCGAGGCCGCCTATTTCGACGCGGCGACGGGCCGGCTGCTGCACCGGCGCTCCGATATCAAGCCGGTTCTGGCGGCGGAGCGCTTCATCCTCGGCCTGCACGTCATCCAGTTCCGCCACTGGACCTTGCGCTGGGTCTACTTCGGCTTGGGCCTCGTGGGCTGTGTGTTGATCGCCACAGGCTTCCTGTTCTGGCTCGAGTCCCGGCGCCGCAAGCACGAGCAGCAGGCCCCGCGGGGCCTGCCATTGGTCGAAGGCCTCACGATCGGATCGGTGACGGGTATCGTCATTGCGACCCTGGCGTTCTTCGTCGCCAATCGCTTGATGCCGCTTGGGGTTACGTTCGGCGGCTACGATCGAGCCGCACTAGAAGTCTGGACGTTCTATCTTTCATGGCTGGCGACCTTCGCCCATGCCTGGCTGCGGCCGCGTGCAGCGTGGCGCGAGCAATGCGTCGCCATCTCCGCGCTCGCCATGCTTGCAGTCATGCTCAATTGGATCACCACCGGCGATCATCCGGTCCGCAGCCTCCGGCACAGCCACCTGTGGCCAATTGCCGGGATGGACATTCTCCTGATGGCCGGGGCGGCGCTGGCGATGCTGGCGGTGATCAGGCTGCGGCGCGCCGCCTCTATTCCTTGAGCACGATCCAGGTGCAATGGCCGATCGCACACAGGCGGCCGGACTCCGTGTAGAGCGCCGTGCCGGAATAGAGTTTCCGGCCTTCGGCGCCGATGCGCCAGCCCACGACGGCGCAGCGTTCGCCGACTTTTGGCCGGTCCAGCACCTTGGCGGTCATGCGTCCGGTGAGGGCGGGGCGGATGTCGTCGGGATCCTGGGCGGCCCAGGCGCCGGGACAGTCGAGCGTGCCCCACAGGAATTCCGGCCTGATCCGGCCGTCGCCGTCGGCGTGGTTGGCGTGGGGCACATAGCAGGAGAGGGAAGTGCCGCTGCCTGAATGGCTGCCGAACACGCGCAGGCCGTCGCCCACGCCGCGGCTGCGGCCACAGACGAGGCACCATTGGAAGTCGCTGCCCTCGCCGCAGCCGCCGACTGCGTCCTGGTGCAATACCGCATTCCAGTCCGACGGTGGCTTCGGCGGATCGAGATGGTCGACCTTTCCGGCACGCGCTTCGCAGATCAGCGTGTCGCCGTCGCGCATCGTGAGCGCCGCGTCCTCGCGTACGAGATTCATCCGGGTCTCGATCGGGATCGGCGCGCGCAACGTGATCTCCACCGCGCCGTCGCCGCCGAAGGCCTTGTTGTAGCGCTCGGCCAGCAGGCCGGAGACATAGCCGCCATTGCCCGAGAGGCGCGGGCCGTTGAAGCCGGCCTTGATGATGAGAGTGTCGTCCACCTTGGCCCTCGCAGCATGAAAATCGGGCGCAGAAGCTGCCGCGCGCATGCGGAGAATGCAAGCCTGCCGGGCCTGCAATCGGCTTGCATCGCCGCTCGTGCTCGTCGAGGTTGGGGCGATGGGATCGGCTTTGCCGTGGGCGCTCGTGGCGCTGTGTTTTGCGCTCGGCGTCGCCAGTCGCTCGGTCAGCGACACGTTCGTCGTCTTTGTGCCCGCGCTCCAGCACGACTTCGACGCCAATCGCGGCCCTGTCACGCTGATCTACAGTTTCGCCTTGCTGGTCGGCGGCACCGCGGCGCCCATCACCGGCTGGATCCTCGACCGCTTCGGCCTGCGCGCGCTGACCGTGATCGGCGTGATCGCGGCGGCCGGCAGCACCGCCCTCGCCTCGCAGGCAAGCCAGCTCTGGCACCTCTACCTGTCGTTGGGCGTGATGATGGGGTTCGGCGCGGCTTCGCTGTCGGGCATCCTGTCGTCGTCGCTGATCGGCCGCTGGTTTCCGGCCGATCGGCTGGGCGTGCCGCTCGCCGTGTCGTGGTCGGCCTCGGGCGTCGGGGCGATGGCGACCTTTCCGGCGGCGCAGTACCTGATCGACACCGATGGCTGGCGTCACGCCTATCTCGTCTTCACTGCCTTGACCGCGTTGTTCGTCCCGCTGCTGCTGGTGCTGCCGTGGAAGAAGATCGAGCGCGGGGCGCCGGGCCTCGCGAAGCTGCGCGAAACCGCGGCGCCGGGCGTCACGGTGGGCGAGGCACTGCGCGACTGGCCCTTCTGGGCGCTGACCTCGTCGTTCGCGCTGACGTCGATCGGCATCTTCTCGCTGGTGCCGCAGAGCGTGGTCTATCTGCTGGAGCGCGGCATGGATGGGCCCTATGCGGCGCGGGCGATGGCGGTCGCGGGCTTCCTGACGCCCCTCGGCATGATCGGCTTCTCGTGGCTGGCCGATCGCGGTGGGCGCCGGCTGGCGGCGATCCTGGCCTATGCCTGCTCGATCGCGGGCGTCGGCGCGCTGGCGATGGTGCGCGGGCCTGATGACGATTTCTGGCTGTGGACCTTCGTGCTGCTGTTCGGCGGCAGCATGGGCTCGCGCGGGCCGATGATTTCGACGCTCGCCACCCTGCGCTATCGCGGCGCGCATTTCGGCCGGATCTACGGGCTGATCGCCATCGGCATGGGGCTGGGCGGTTTCCTCGGTGCCTGGATCGGCGGTGTGCTGCACGATCTCACCGGCGGCTATGCCGCCGTCATGGTTCTGTCGGTGGTGGCGCTCGCGACCGCCGCCGCGACCCTGGGCTCCGAGGCCGGGGCGCGGGAGCGGCTCAGCCGCTGACGTTTCGCCGCATGACATGTCGGTGACGATTGCTCCCGCATGTTGTGTTTCGCCCCGAGTCCGGCCACTATGGCCGGCATGTTGGACCGGATAGACTTTCCGAGTAGTCCCACTCCGAGGCGGCGGACCTAGCCGTGACCCCGGGCCTTGAGTCCTGCCATGCGCTGGTGCTCAACGCCGATTTTCGGCCTCTGTCGTACTTTCCCCTGTCCGTCTGGTCCTGGCAGGACGCCGTCAAGGCGGTGTTCCTCGACCGGGTGAGCGTCGTCTCCGAGTACGACCGCAAGATCCACAGCCCGACCTTCGAGATGCGTTTGCCCAGTGTGATCGCGCTCAAGGAATACGTGCCGGCGGCGCGCCGTCCGGCCTTCACGCGGTTCAACGTCTTCCTGCGTGACCGCTTCACCTGCCAGTATTGCAACGGCGACTTCGCCACCAACGAACTCACCTTCGACCACGTGATCCCGAAATCACGCGGCGGCCGCACGAGCTGGCAGAACGTCGTCACTGCGTGCAGCCCGTGCAACCTGCTGAAGGGAAACAGGCTGCTCAGGGAAAGCGGTCTCGTCCTGCACTGTGCGCCGGTCGAGCCTTCGACCCAGCTCCTGCAGGAACACGGCCGCGCCTTCCCGCCCGGCTATCTGCACGAAAGCTGGCGCGACTTCCTCTACTGGGACAGCGAACTGGATCAGGGCTGAGGCGACACGTCTCGTTGGAGCGCGCCACTGGAGTGGCGCGCTCCAATGAATCAGATTCTCGTCGACAGCCAGATCGCGAGGCGCGAGCCCGTCTTGATCACGGCCGACAGCGCCTCGTAGCCCGGTGCCTGTTCGGCGCCGGCGGCGAGGGCTTCGTCGCGGTGTTCGATCTCCTCGTCGCGGAACTTCTCGACCGTCGCGCGCAGCTCCTTCTCGTCGTCGCCGAGTTTCGCGGCCTGCTGGGCGTAGTGCTCCTCGATCGTCTCCTCGACGGCGACGGTGCAGGCCATGGCGGCCTTGTCGCCCATCAGCGCCGTCGCGGCGCCCAGCGCGAAGCCCGCGACGTTCCAGAGCGGCGACAGCACGGTCGGCCGCACGCGGCGCTCGACCAGCAGCCTGTCGAACACCTTGTTGTGCTGGCGTTCCTGGGCGGCCATGTGCTGGATGCGGCGGCCGGTCTCGCTGTTGCTCCGTCCGGTCCAGCGCAGCGCGGCAAGCTGGCCTTCGTAGATGCGCACGGCGCCGAACTCGCCCGCCTGGTCGACGCGGATGGTGCGCTCGACCACCTGGCGGGGATCGGGATCGCCGGGATTGCGATTGTCGCCGGTCTTCATGTTCTGGCCACCCGAGAGAGGGACGAGGCGAGGCCGCCCGCGAGGATCGCCGACAGGATCGCGTTCCACCCGGCCATCGAGATGCCGAACAGCGACCACACGATCGCGTCGCACCGGACCATCTTGGCGCCGAACAGGTATTTCTTCAGTTCCTCGGGCGAGAGACCCGTCGGCACCGTACCGGTGCAGGATTGCGGGCCTTGCCACCAGCGATACTCGACGCCGGCATGGAAGATGCCGATGGCCGAACTGACGGCGATGGCGGCGATGGCGATCACCAGGAAGATGGTGGCGAGGCGCGGCCGGCTCGACGAGGCGAAGGCGGCGAGACCCGCGGCCATCGCCACGAAGTGTGGCCAGCGCTGCCAGTGGCACATCTCGCAGGGCGCGAGGCCCATCACGTACTGGAAGAAGAACGCGCCGCCGATCATCACGCCGCTGCCGAGCAGCGCGATCAGGCCGAGCTGGCTGGGAAGGGGAAGGCGCTGGGCTGCGGCCATTGCAAGACCCTAGAAGAGGAACCGGACGACGACGAATCAGCCGATCAGGGCGAACAGGAAGAGCCACGTGAGCAGGGTCAGGCGCTTCTCGATGAAGGCCCGGATCGGCTC
>JAKFVZ010000579.1 GCA_021732965.1 Reyranella sp. | reverse complement strand
CCCGGCGAAGCGAGGCAGGACTGGTGGATCCTCTCGGAGGTCGCGCGGCGCCTCGGCCATGGCGAGGCTTTCGCGTGGCGGGGCGTTGCCGACATCTTTCGCGAGCATGCCGCGCTTTCCGGTTTCGAGAACGAGGGCAGGCGCGATTTCGACATCGGTGCCCGCGCCACGCTCGACGACGCGGCCTACGAATCGCTGAAGCCCTTCGTGTGGGGCGGCGGGAGCGACAAGCGCTTCTTCGGCGACGGCGGCTTCTTCCATGCCGATCGCCGCGCGCGCTTCGTCGCGACGAAGGCACGCTTTCCCGTGAACGCTCCGGAAGCGGCGCGGCCCCTCATCCTCAACACCGGTCGCGTGCGCGACCAGTGGCACACCATGACACGTACCGGAAAGTCGGTGCGTCTCGCCGGTCATCGGTCCGAGCCCATCGTCGAGCTGCATCCACGCGATGCGTCGGCCCGCGGCCTCGCCGACGGGGACATCGCCGAAGTGACGAGTGCATGGGGCCGTGGCGTGCTGCGTGTGCATGTGACGGACTCCTTGCGCCACGGCGAGGTGTTCGCGCCCATGCACTGGACCGCGCAGGTGAGTCGCGCGGGTCGCATCAACGCTGCAGTGAATCCCGCCGTCGATCCCATCTCGGGCCAACCCGAGTTGAAGCACACGCCTGTCGAGATTCGTCGTCTGGATATGCGCTGGCATGGCACGATTCTCGCTCGTCGCGCAGTCATGCTGCCGGAGATTTCCTACTGGGCGCGGATGCAGGGCGCCGGCTATCACGCCTATGTCGTTGCAGGCGAGCAGTCCTTCGCAGTTGCACAACGCGCGCTGGCCGCTTCGGTGCGCACGACCAATCCGGGCCCATGGCTCGTCGGCGAGAAAAATGTCACCGCCGTCATCGGTGACGGCAAGGTCGAGGCCATCATGTCTCTGACGGAGACGCATGATGCCGGGGCGCGCGATCGCTTCGCGCCGTTCATGGCGCTGGATCGCCTGACGGATGCACAGCGCGACGAGCTGCTGCATGGCGGCACCGACTTGCATCGCGGCGGCGAGATCTGTGCCTGCTTCGGCGTCTCCTGCGGGGCGGTCGAGGCGGCGATCGCCGACGGCGCGAGTTCGCTGGCCGCCGTCGGCGCCAAGACGCATGCGGGCACCAGCTGCGGTTCCTGCCGTCCCGAACTTCGCGCGCTGTTGCGCAAGGCCCGTCTCGCAAAGGCCGCATGATGCAGACCTTTCCGCTCTTCCTTTCCCTGCAGGGCCGTCGGGCGCTGATCGTCGGCGGTGGCGACGCGGCCGCCCGCAAGGCCGAGCTGCTGCTCAAGGCCGGCGCGCAGGTCTCCCTCGTTGCCGGGACGGTGGGCGGCGAGATCGCCCAGCTCATTTCCGAGGGCCACATCTCCTGGGCCGGCCGCACCTTCCACGAGAGCGAACTGGACGGGGTTTCGCTGGTCATCGTGGCCAGCGAAGACGAATCCGAGCAGGCGCGCGTCTCGACCGCGGCGCAGAAGCGATGCGTGCCCGTCAACGTCGTCGACCGGCCGGCCCTCTCCAGCTTCATCATGCCGGCGATCGTCGACCGGGCACCCGTGACCATCGCCATCTCGACGGCCGGCACGGCACCGGCCCTTGCGCGCCGCATCCGCGCCGAGATCGAACGGACCCTGCCGGCCGCCCTGGGCCGGTTGGCACGCTTTGCCGATGTCTTCCGCGAGCAGGTCCGCCGCACCCTGGTGGTACCCCGCGCGCGGCGCCGCTTCTGGGATCGCGTCTTCGAGGGCCCGGTCGGCGAACTGGCCCTGGCCGGCGACGAAATCGGCGCGCGCCGCGAACTCATCCGCCTGCTCGACGGCGTGCGAAACGAGACGACGTCGACCGGCATGGTTCACCTGGTGGGGGCCGGTCCAGGCGATCCCGACCTGCTGACCCTGAAGGCGCACCGTCTGCTGCAGCGGGCCGACGTCGTGGTCTACGACCGGCTGGTTTCGGACGAGGTCCTGTCGATGGCACGGCGCGACGCGGAGCGCGTCTATGTCGGCAAGCGCCGGGCGAACCATTGCGTGCCCCAGCAGGAGATCAACGACCGTCTCGTGACCCTGGCCCGCGCCGGCAAGAGCGTCGTCAGGCTAAAGGGCGGCGATCCGTTCGTGTTCGGTCGCGGCGGCGAGGAGGTGGAGGCGCTGGTGAAGGCCGGCATCGCCGTCGAGGTCGTACCCGGCGTGACGGCTGCTCTCGGCTGCGCCTCGAGCGCGGGCATTCCGCTCACCCATCGCGACCACGCCCAGGCCTGTGTGCTCGTCACGGGCCACCTGAAGGACGGCACAGTCGACCTCGACTGGCAGATGCTGTCGCGGCCGCGCCAGACCGTCGTCATCTATATGGGGATGGGGGCGCTGCAGCAGATCGCCTCGCAGCTCATCGCCCACGGACTGCCGGCTTCGACCCCGGTGGCTCTCATCGAGCACGGCACCACCGAGCGGGAACGGCGGGTCGTCGGCACTCTCGCCACCATCGAGGGGCAGGCCCAGCGGGCGCATCTGACGGGCCCGACTCTCTGCATGGTGGGTGAAGTGGTGGGACTGGCGCTCAGCCGCGACCAGGAATTTAGCTTTGAGTCGAGAATGGGTCTCTGATAAGGGTGTCTGTGACAAAAATGCAACAACACCGGGGCAGGGATGCGTAGCTTTGTACTGAGCCTGGCGACACTGTTGGCATTTGCCGGCACCAGCTTCGCCCAGACCAATACTGGCGCTTCGAGCGCTTCGAAAGTGAAGACCGCCGCGACCACCCAGCCTACTACCACGAAGAAGAAGACGGCCGCACCGGCCAAGTCGGCAAGCGTCCAGAAAGTCGCCGCCCAGCAGAAGAAGGCGCCGGCCACCACCCCGCAACGGAATCGCGCCGCCGCCGCCGCCCGCTACGGCGGCTTCTCGGCCGCCGCGATGGCCGCGCCGGTGCCGGCGCCGGAACTCGACCTGTCGAGCCCGCGCAGCCTCAGCCTGATGAACTTCAACACCAAGGAAGAGGTGACGGTCACCTACTGGTCGAACGGCGCCTATCACCGCAGTGCGCTCGACCAACTCAACCAGTTCCTGCGCGACAGCCGCGACAGCGGCACGACCGAAATGGACCCGCTGCTGTTCGACGTGCTGTGGCATACCGCCCGCATCGCGGGCTACGGCGGCACGATCGAGGTCCTGTCGGCCTTCCGCTCGCCCGAGAGCAATGCCTGGCTGGCCAGCGTCAGCCGCGGCGTCGCGCGCGACAGCCAGCACATGAACGGCAACGCGATGGACATCCGCTTCCCGGGCGTCCCGGTGTTCCGCATCCGCCAGGCGGCCCGCTCGCTCAACATGGGCGGCGTCGGTTTCTATCCGCGCTCCGGCTTCGTGCATCTCGACACGGGTCCTGTTCGCTACTGGTAACGGCATGAGCCGCATCGAGATCGTCGAGGGCGACATCACGCGCCTCGACGTCGATGCCATCGTGAACGCCGCCAACGAAAGTCTGTTGGGCGGCGGAGGCGTCGATGGCGCCATCCACCGCGCCGCGGGTCCCGAACTTCTCGCCGAATGTCGAACGCTGGGCGGCTGTCCGACCGGCGAGGCAAAGATCACGGCCGGCTATCGGCTGAAAGCACGCCACGTCATCCATACGGTCGGTCCGGTCTGGCAGGGCGGCAGGCAGGGCGAGCCCGAACTGCTGGCGCGCTGCTATCGCAACAGCCTGGCGCTCGCGATCGTGCACGGCCTGCACAGCATCGCCTTCCCCGCCATCTCGACCGGCATCTACGGCTATCCGAAGCGCGAAGCCGCCGAGATCGCCGTCCACGAGGTCAACATGATCCCGCTGATCGAGCAGGTCGTCTTCTGCTGCTTCGACACGGAAACCGCCGACCTCTACCGCGAGATCGTGGGCGATATCGGATAACTGTCGTCCTGAGCGAAGCGAAGGACCTAGCCGAACGACCAAAGGACTCCGTTGCTGGCGTGAGATCCTTCGCTTCGCTCAGGATGACAAGCAAGTGGCGCGGGTCATCGTAAAACCGTCCCGCTCCAATGATTCTCACTGCCCGTACCTGTTGGCGTTCTTCAGGTACTCCAGCTCCTCCGGCGTCGTGTTCCTGCCCAGCACCTCGTTGCGGTGGGGGAAGCGGCCGAAGCGGGCGACGACGTCGCGGTGGTCGATCGCGGACTTGATGTTGTTCTCGCCGCCGATCGTCTCGAACAGGGCACAGGCGAACTGCTGGTCGGCGAGGTGTTCGCTGTGGCCGAACGGCATGTAGAAGAACAGCCGCATGTCGACCGGGAAGACCGACGGATAGAAACGCGCCACGGCGTAACGCGCGATGTCGATGGCCCTGGCGTCGCCGGCGAAGGCGCGCGCCGTCTTGCGGAAGCAGTTCCGGGTGAACTGGTCGCAGAGAAGGATGAGGGCCAGCGCGCCCTCGGGCGAATCCTTCCAGGCGTCGAGGTCTCCGGCGATGGCGCGCTCGATCGCGGGGCCAAAGCGGCGGATGGTCTCGGCGTCGAATTCGGGCGTGCTGGTCCACCAGATGTCGCGCGGCTTGCCGTGACCGGGATCGCCGAGCGGGAGGAACCAGAAATCGATGATGTCGCGGATGGACGGGGCGTCTTTCATGCGGCTTAGTTAGGCAGGCCGCAAAGAAGCCGTCGAGAGAGGAAACCTTGGGCAAGGTCAAAAACGTTCTGTTCATCATGTGCGACCAGCTGCGCGCGGATCATCTGTCCTGCGCCGGCCATCCGCACCTGAAGACCCCGGCGATCGACGCGCTGGCGGCGCGCGGCGTGCGCTTCCCGCGCGCCTACGTGCAGTCGGGCGTCTGCGGGCCGAGCCGCATGAGCTTCTATACCGGCCGCTACGTGTCGAGCCACGGCGCGACCTGGAATCGCGTGCCGCTGTCCTTGCGCGAAAGGACCATCGGCGACTTCCTGTCGGAGGCCGGGATCAAGGTGGCCCTGGCGGGCAAGACCCACATCCTGCCCGACCTCGAGGCGCTGGAACGATTCGGCATCGAGGGCGGTTCGGCACTGGACGCGCTGATGCGCGCCGGCCGCTTCGAGGAGCTCGATCGGTACGACGGTCACTCGCCGCCGGGCGGCGAGAGCGGCTACGCCGATTACCTGCGGAAAAACGGCTACGTGTCCGACGATCCCTGGAGCGACTTCGTGATCGCGGCCGACGGGCCGAATGGCGAGAAGGCCTCGGGCTGGCACATGCGCAACGTCCACCTGCCCGCGCGTGTGAAGGAAGAGCATTCCGAGACCGCCTACATGACCCGCGAGGCGATGCGCTTCATCGACGAGATGGGCGAGACGCCGTGGTGCCTGCATCTCAGCTACGTGAAGCCGCACTGGCCCTACATGGCGCCGGCGCCCTATCACAACATGTACGGCGCTGCCGACATGCTCCCCCTGAACCGCGACGAACAGGAAAAGGCGAACGAGCATCCCGTGCTGGCCGCCTATCGCGAGATGGAGGAATCGGTCTCCTTCAGCCGGCCCGAGGCGCCGGGCATCGTGCGGCCGGCCTATATGGGTCTCATCACCCAGCTCGACGACTGGCTCGGCCGCCTGTTCGCCCACATGGAGCGCGCCGGTCGTCTCGACGACACGCTGATCGTCTTCACCGCCGATCACGGCGACTTCCTGGGCGACCACTGGCTGGGCGAAAAGGAGATGTTCTACGAGGAGGCGCAGCGCGTTCCCTTCATCGTGGTCGACCCCGATCCCGAGGCCGACCTGACGCGCGGCACCGTGGACGAGCGCTTCGTGGAGGCGATCGACGTCGTCCCGACGATTCTGGAGACGCTGGGCCTGCCACCGCAGGATCACCTGCTGGAGGGCCGCTCGCTGCTGCCGCTGCTGCGCAATATCCACCTCGACACCTGGCGCGACGCGGTCTTCTCCGAACTCGACTATTCCTTCCGCGAAGCGCGCAAGATCCTCGGCCGCAAGCCCAACGAGTGCCGCGCCATCATGGTCCGCACCGACCGCTGGAAGTACGTCTGGTGGCAAGGCTACCGGCCGATGCTGTTCGATCTCGCCAACGATCCGAAGGAGCGCCGCGACCTCGGCGGCGATCTCACCTACGCGCCGATCTTTCGCGAGATGGAGGAGCGGCTGAACGGCTGGGCGAAGGCGCGCAAGAGCCGCGTCACCGTCGACGATGCCTATGTCGAGGCACGTACGGCGAAGCATCGCCAGCACGGCATCTTCTTCGGCCAGTGGTAAAAGTGAGCGGTGACATGAGCACGAACCCCTACATCCTCCACGGCATCGCCCCGTCGCCCTATTCGGTGAAGATGCGCGCCCTGCTGCGCTATCGCCGCCTGCCGTTCGTGTGGCAGGCCGATGGCACCGCCCGCGACGTCGCCGTCGCCGCCGGTCTGCCGCCGGTCATTCCGGTGCTGCGCTTCCCCAATGGCACGCTGATGAACGATTCGACGCCGCTCGCCCATGCGCTGGAGCGCGCCCATCCCGGCCAGCGCTCGGTCGTACCGGACGATCCGGCGCACGCCTTCCTCAGCGATCTCCTGGAGGATTTCGGCGACGAGTGGGTCACCAAGGCGATGTTCCACTATCGCTGGTTCTACGAAGCCGATCGCGTGTTCGCGCAGGGCTGGGTGAGCACGTCGCGCGATCCGCAGATGCCGCAGCCTGCACGGCGCGAGGCGATGCAGGCCTTCAACGATCGCCAGGTCGGCCGCATGGCGATGGTCGGCTGCACCGATGCCAACCGGCCGGTCATTGAGGACAGCTACCGCTTCATCCTCGATACGCTCGAAGCGCATGTCGGCAAGATGGAGTTCCTGTTCGGCTCGCGGCCGTCGCTGGCGGATTTCGGCCTGTTCGGCCAGCTGCAGATCCTGTCGGTCGATCCCACGCCGATGGAGGAGATGCGGCGGCGCGCGCCCGACGTCTATTGCTGGCTGCTGCGCCTCGACGACGCCTCGGGCGTCGAGGGCGAGTGGCTGGCGCCCGACGCGCCGCTGCCGGACACGGTGCTCGCGCTGCTGAAGCATTGCGGCAAAACCTACCTGCCTTTCCTGGCCGCCAACCGCGCCGCGCTCGAAGAGGGCGCCTCGTCGGTCGATCTCGACATAGGGGGCCGCCCGTGGAGTCAGGCGCCGTTCCGCTATCAGGCCAAGTGCCATGACGCGCTGCGCAAGAAGCTCGCGGCGCTGCCCGCCGATGCCCGGCGCCGCCTCGATCCGGTACTCGCCGAAACCGGCTGCCTGCGCTGGCTGGAGTAGCGCCTCGTCTTAGGTCGAATGGCCGATACAGTCGTCGTGCCGTAAAATTCTGCCCCTGGGTTTTCAGCCTCGGGGAGAGACACGATGACGAACGCGACCGAAGAGACCTTCGACAGCAAGGGAGGTCTCGGGATCTTCCTGCGCTCCTGGAAGCCGGAAGGTGCGCCGCGCGCGGTCGTCGTCATCTGCCACGGCGTCAATTCCCATGGCGGGCAGTATCTCTGGCCGGCCGGTGAGTTGGTGAAGAAGGGCCATGCCGTCTTCGCGCTCGACCTGCGTGGCCGCGGCAAGTCGGACGGCGAGCGCTTCTATGTCGACGACATCGCCGACTATGTCGCCGACGTCGCCGGTACGGTGAAGATCGCCAAGGCGCGCCATCCCGGCCTGCCGGTTTTCCTGCTGGGCCATAGCGCCGGTGGCGTCGTCTCCGCGACCTACACGCTCGACAACCAGGCCGAGCTCGCGGGCTTCATCTGCGAGAGCTTCGCCTTCCAGGTGCCGGCGCCGGGCTTCGCGCTCGCCGCCATCAAGGGGCTGAGCCATTTCGCGCCGCGCCTGCCGGTGCTGAAGCTCAAGAACGAGGATTTCACGCGCGACCCGGTGGCGCTCGCCGCGCTGAACGCCGATCAGCTGATCGCCCACGAGATCCAGCCGGCCGCCACCGTTGCCGCTCTCGTGCGCGCCGACGAGCGGCTGCGCGAGGAGTTTACGAAGATCACGCTGCCGGTCCTCATCATGCACGGCAC
>JAKFVZ010000667.1 GCA_021732965.1 Reyranella sp. | reverse complement strand
TCGAAGAAATCGTCGGCGATGACGATGGCCTGCACCAGTGCCGACCCGCCGGGCACGACGTGGCGCTTCAGCGTGGCAAAATAGTCGGGCCAGAATCGCTCGCCGACCGCCTCGATCATCTCGATCGAGACGATGTGATCGTAGCGGCCCTCGATGTCGCGATAGTCGCGGAACTGCAGGTCGACGCGGTCGGCCAGCCCGGCCCGCTCCAGCCGCGCGCGGGCATACTCCAGCTGTTCCCTCGATATGGTCACGCCGGTCACGCGCATGCCGCGGCGGGCGGCGACCTCGGCGAAGCCACCCCAGCCGCAGCCGATCTCGAGAATGCTGTCCCCCTGGCGAGCGCCGAGCTGGGTCAGGATCCGCTCGTACTTCGCGATCTGGGCCGCCTCCAGGGGCTTGCTCTCCTCGCCCCCGTACAAAGCGGAGGAGTAGGTCATCGAAGGATCGAGCCACAGGCCGTAGAAGTCGTTGCCCAGATCGTAATGGGCATGGATGTTCTTCTTCGACCCCTCGCGGGTGTTCTCGTGCCGGCGGTGCAGGAACCTCAGCAGTAGTCCGTGGAGGAAATTCGTGCGCGTGATCTTGCCGAGCTCCTTCTCGCTGGCGAGAAGCAGGTGGATCAGGCTCGGCAGGTCGGGCGAATCGCAGAAGCCCTCCATGTAGCCTTCGGCGAAGCCCATGTCGCCGTCGACCAGGACCTTGCGGAAGAAGCGCCAGTCCCTGACGTCGATTTCCGCCCGGAGCGTCGCATCGGACGGGCCGAAGATGCGGACCTTCCCGTCGGGGAGTCTCACCGTCAGCCTTCCAACGGACAGGCGTTCGAGGGATTTCAGGACAAACCGGGCGGCGAGAGGCATGCGGTCCGTTGCAGAAGTCAGCGGGTCACGAGCTCCGGTGGCGGTGCTGGCTTGCGATAAAATCTCGCGCGCTTCCGCCACAGATGCAAGGCCTGCCAGTGAATCCGGACGACCACGGCCAGCGTCATGGTCGGGTTGCCGAGGAAGCGCCGCAGTACCGAACGATCGTCCAGCGCCTCGCGGCGGCCGCCAACGGAGGTGGCGAGCATCAGCCCCTGGCCGTCATGGTAGTTCACGTCGACATGGGCCCGTTCGGCGTCGAGGCGGAACCGGAAGCGATAACCGCCCTCGATCGGCAGGAAGGGCGAGACGTGGAACACCTTGCGGCCCTCGAACCACTCGTCCGGCCCGATCGCCCCGCAGTCGTCCCGATGGACGAGATAGCAGTGGCTTTCGCCGAACGTGTTGTTGACCTCGCAGAGCACGGCTCGTAGCGCGCCGTCGCGGTCGTGGCAGAACCAGAAGCTCACCGGATTGAACACGTAGCCCAGCATGCGGGGCATGGTCATCAGAACGACCTCGCCGTCGCAGAGATCCGCCAGATCATGCTCCAGCAGGATGCCCTTGAGCCAAAGCCTCAGGTCCGATCCGTCACGGGCGCCATGGTCGGCGCGCCGGAACGAGACAAGGCCACGCCGGTCGAGTTTCAGCCAGCGACCGGCGGCGTTTTCCAGAGCGTCGAGGCCGAGGCAGAGATAGCCGACCTTGTAGCGGAACGCGTTCTCGCGCGGCCGCAGCCGGCGGTGCACGACCGTGGCATCGACGATCGAATGAGCGGATACGCCCTTCACGTCGCCTCCGGTGCGACACGCGCGGCTACCGGGATCGGCAGCGGCGGGATGGCCGGCCGCTCGGCCACGACCCGGGGCGGATCGCCGATCCGCCGGTGCTCGTCCGGACGGGCCCACGGGCGCTGCACGCCGAGCTGCTCGGCGACGTCGAGGCCGGCCGACAGCGCATCCTCATGGAAGCCATAGCCGCAGTAGCTGCCGCAGAAGAAGGTGTCGCGCACGCCCTGGAGGCGATGCAGGTCGCGCTGCGCCCGAATGGCGGCGGCGTCGTACATCGGATGCTCGAAGGAGAAGCGCGCATGGGCTGCTGCCGGCGCCGGCGCCCGGCCTGGATTGACCGACACGAACAGCGGCGTGCTGTCCGGCAGGTTCTGCAGGCGGTTCATCCAGTAGGTCACGCTCACGTTGCTGTCCCGAGCGCGACTGTCGGCGACGTAGTTCCAGCTGGCCCAGGCGCCGCGCCGGCGGGGCATCAGGCTCTCGTCGCCGTGCAGCCAGACCTCGTTGGTGGAGTAGGCGAAGCGACCGAGAAGGCTGCGCTCCTGCTCGTCGGCGTCGGTGAGGAGGCCGAGCGCCTGGTCGGCATGGCAGGCCAGCACCACCCGGTCGAAGCGGTCCCAGTGACCGCCCGCGTCCCGCACTTCGACACCTGCGGACGTACGGCGCACGGCGCTGGCGGGCGTGGAGAGGCGCGCGCGCGCGCGCAGCGGCGCCACGATGCGCTCGACATAGGAGCGGCTGCCGCCGCTCACCGTGCGCCACTGCAACTGCGGTCCGATGGTGAGCAGGCCATGGTTGTTGAAGAAGCGCACGAAGGTCTGCGCCGGATAGTCGAGCATCTGTCCGAGGGGCGTCGACCAGATGCACGAGGCCATCGGCAGCAGATAGCGGTCCCTAAAGGTCTCGCCGAAGCCGGCATCGGCGACGAAATCGCCGATCGTGAAGTCGAGGTCCTCGGACTTGTCCAACAGCTGCGGCGCCAGGCGGTTGAAGCGCAGGATGTCGTGCGTCATCCGCAAGAACGAGGGGCGGGCGATGTTCCTGCGCTGCGCGAAGTAGCCGGCGAAGGAGCTGCCGTACTCGAATCCGCCCTCGTCCAGGCTGACGGCGAAGGACATGTCGGAATCTTCGGTCGGCACGCCCAGGTGATCGAACAGGGCGACGAGGTTGGGATAGTTGCGCTCGTTGAAGACGATGAAGCCGACATCGACCGGCAAGCGCCCCGCTTGCGTCGGCGCTTCGACGGTGCAGGAGTGTCCGCCGAAGCGGTTCTCGCGCTCGTAGACGACCACGTCGTGGCGACGGCTGAGAAGCCAGGCGGCTCCAAGGCCGGATACACCGGCGCCGATGACGGCGATTTTCATTGTTCGCAGACTCCCCTCGGTACTTCTACGCTGATTTCTTGAGGCTTTGGAAGGCAGCCAGTGCCCGGTCCCGGGCCGCGCCATGCTCGACGATGCGTTCGGGATAGACGGAAGCGGCCGGAGGTTTCGAAGCGCTCCACGGGCTGTGGATGACCGCGTCGGGCAGGCCGGCAAGTTCGGGCACCCAGCGACGGACATACTCGCCCTTCGGGTCGAACTTCGCGCCCTGGAGCACCGGATTGAAAACGCGGAAGTAGGGCGCGGCATCGGCGCCGCAGCCCGCGACCCATTGCCAGCCGGTGACGTTGTTCGCCGGATCGGCGTCGACCAGCGTGTCCCAGAACCATCGCTCGCCCTGGCGCCAGTCGATCAGCAGGTCCTTGGTGAGGAAGGACGCCACGATCATGCGCACGCGATTGTGCATCCAGCCGGTGGTCCACAATTCGCGCATGCCCGCATCGACGATCGGATAGCCGGTGCGCCCGCGTTGCCAGGCTTCGAGCATCTCGTCGGAATCAGCCCAGGGAAACGCGTCGAACTCCGGCCGGAAGTTGCGCTGTGCAAGGTCGCCGTTATGGAACAGGAGGCTGTAGGCGAACTCGCGCCAACCCACTTCGGAGAGGAATTTTTCTGCGGCCGCCGACGCGCCGCGGTGGGTCGCCGCCCGCCAGACCTGCCGGGGGCTGATCTCGCCGAAGGCAAGGTGGGGAGAGAGGCGAGAGGTCCCCTCGACCGCCGGAAGATCGCGGGCATGGCGATAGTCTTCCAGTGCCTCGTCGAGAAAATGGCTCAGCCGATCCATCGCGCCTTTCTCGCCTGGCCTCCACGCGGTGCGCAGCCCACCCGCCCAGTCGGGCTTGGTCGGAAGAAGCCGCCAATCGCCCAGCACGTCGCTCGCGGGCCAGGTCTTCGGTGCGGGCGCGGCCTTCGGCGCAGGGAGCGGATCGCCAGGTGAGGCGTGCGCGCGGCAGGCCCGCCAGAAGGGCGTGAATACCTTGAAGGGGGCGCCACTCTGGTTCTTGATCTCCCAGGGTTCGAACAGAAGGTTCGCCTTGAAGCTCTCGGCTCTCAGGCCGCGCTCGTTTAGCGACTTCTTCAGACGCGCATCACGATTGCGCGAACCCTCGTCGTACACCCGGTTCCAGAAAATCGCTTCGGCGCCACATTCCGCCGCGAGTTCGGGCAGAACGCGTTCGGCCGGCCCGCGGCGCAGAGTCAGGCGCGAGCCGAGTTCACGGAGTGACGTGTCGAGCGAATGAAGGCTGTGATGGAGCCACCAGCGCGAAGCGCCGCCGATCGGCCGCAGGCCCTCGGTCTCGTCGTCGAGAACGAAGACCGGCACCACGGCCTGCCCCGAGCGCAAGCCCTCCACCAGAGCCGGATTGTCCGAGAGGCGGAGGTCATTGCGAAACCATACGATCGAAACCGACATATCCCGGCATACGCAGGGCGCCGCCGGACGGATGATCGGATCAGGATCGCGGGCAGTTCGGTGCCGGCCGCATCTCCAGCTTCTGCAGGTCGGCCGTCACGGTCACCAGGCCGGTATCGACGGTCAGCCGGTCGAGAACGCCGTTCTCGAAGACCTGCGCGGTCACCGAGAACAGGGGACGCTGTGCCTGCTGGCGACCGCGGGTGAAGCTCATGAACACCGGCCAGGACTTTCCCTTGGGCGTGGCGACGGGTTTGTCCGTCGGGCGCGCCGAGCGCAGGCGGTCGTCTTCGAGTTGGGTCACATCGATCAGGAAGACGTCGCCCATCACCTCGGGATCGAAACTGAGCGCCGGGAAGGCCTTGGCCTCGGCGCGCAGCCGTTCGATCAGGTGGTCGACAGCGGCGACGGGCAGGAGAGTGGATTGGGGGAGAGCGAACTGGGCGGGCGGGATGCCGGCCTGCACGATCTCGGTCCGCAGTTCACCGCCCGACTTCTGGACGCGCCCCTTGGTCTCGCGCGTATTGCCGTTCTGAACCTGCACGGTGCGATATCGAAGATTGTTTCCGCTGCGGGCTTCTTCGGCATCGAGCTTGGAGGACAGGGACATCTTCCACGAGGCCGTCAGGGCGATCTCGGACGCGATGTCGCGCTTCAGATGCCAACCCCCGCAGTCCTGCGAGAGGTCCTGGACCGCCGTGCCGATCCGCGGCGCATTGGCGGCGGCGCCCAGCCTCAAGACATACTCCGCGCGATGAGGCTGCATCTGCGCGTGGGCGAGTTGCGGCCCGCACAGGAGCGCGGCGACGGCGAGACACACAAGGCGAAGCATCGAGTCACCTTGCGCACCGGCTTGCACCCGGTCAATCGTGCTTCGCATGAAATTGCGAGAGATCGTGGCCGGATTCAGGCAGGTGCATGTGCCATGAACAGGCTCGGGTTCGTCTGCGCGGGCGAGCCGCTCGAGGCGCTGCCGATGGGCGCCTTGTATTGGCCGGCTGAGCAACTGCTGGCGGTGGCCGATCTTCATCTCGAGAAGGGCTCTTCTTATGCCGTCAACGCGCGCAAACTGTTGCCGCGCTATGACACGCGGCAAACGCTGGGCACGCTCGCGCAGCTGATCGATGCCGTGCAGCCGCGCACGGTCGTTTGCCTGGGCGACTCGTTTCATGACCGTGCCGCGATCGAGCGGATGCCGCTGGCGGAGCGGATCGAGATCGGGCGACTGACCTCGCGGACGCGCTTCGTCTGGATCGCCGGCAACCACGATCCCGCGCCACCGCCCGAAGGCTGGGGCGAGGTTGCCGAAGAAATCGTCGCGGGACCTTTGGTGTTTAGGCATGAGGCTCTGTTCGGACCTGCCGATGGCGAGGTCTCAGGTCACTATCATCCCGTGGCGGCCCTGACGGTGCGAGGGCGCGGGCTCAGGCGGCGCTGCTTCCTGACCGACGGAAGGCGTCTCATCCTCCCGGCCTTCGGCGCCTATGCCGGCGGCCTCAACGCGCTCGATCCGGCGATCGCCCAACTCTTCCCCCACGACTACGACGCGCTGGTCGTCGGAAAGGACGCCGTGCGCCGCCTGTCCTGGCGTCAGCTGAGGCCGGATGCCAGGGCGTTTGGCTGAGCCGCCGGATCACTCCGCGATGTAGAGGATCCGCAGATCCTGCTTCGGCACATAGTCGCGCACCGTGGCCTCGAAGCGTTGCGGGCCGGTGCGACGCAGCGGCAGGTCGGTGCAGAGCGTCGTTATGCGCACCTCGCCGACGGTGTGTCCTTCGGCGACGATCGGGCCGCCCTGCAGCGTGAGATGGAACGTCCCGATGGTGCCGCCGCGCCAGTTGCGCGCCGTCTGGAGGATGTAGCCGAGCGTGTGGCCGACGAGCAGCGGCGCCTCCTCGCCGGCCGGGCGTTTGGCCTCCTTCAGCCGCCGGTCGGCGGCGCGAATCGACTGGTCGGTGCCGGCGTCGATGCAGAAGGCACGAACCGGATCTTCGCCTCCCGAGCCGCCGATCTTGCCGTTGCCCTCCGGAACGATGAAGCGGCTGCCGATCACCTGCCGGTAGCTGTGCTCGACCACTGTGATCCCCGGAGCAAAGGTCTGCATCCAGTGGAAGGTGATGCGGACACTCCAGGGCAGCCGGAAACCGTCACCGCCTTCCAGCGGTTCGAGGGCGCCGAGCGCCTGCAGCTTCTGGCGCACGGCGGCGTCGAGCGGCTTGTCCTCCGGTGAGGGAAAGATGCCCGGCTGCAACACCAGCGACGGACCGCCGATCGCCTGGAGGGCCGGGGCGATGTCGCGACCGTCGGGCAGCAGCGCCTTGATCTCGATCTCCGGCTTGATCGCGCGGCCGTCCGCCCAGACGCGGAAGCGCAGGAAATCGGGATCGGTCGGTGGCCGCATCGCCACATTGTGGGCGCCGCTCTTCGTCGTCATTCCGGCCGGGGTGTCGCTCGGCACCTCGGGCATGGGGAATGCGACGCGCAGCGTCACCGGCTGGCCGGTGTCGTTGCGCATCTCGTAGCGCACCCGAACCTCCGACGGCGACAGCGTGAGATCCTCGCGCTGCATGGTGATCGCGTCGGTCTTCACCAGCACGATCCCGCCAGCAGCGAGTTCGGACGACGAATCGTTGGCCATCGCTGAGCCGACGAAGGCGAGCGCCAACGTGAGCGCACGCGCGGCCAGCACGGGAAGCGAGACGCCCATGCCGTTACTTCGGCAGCTCGTACTTCAGCGTTACTTCGCCTAGGCCTTCGATCCTGCCGGTGGCGGTGCTGCCCGGCGGCACGAACTGGCAGGCGACCATGCTGCCCGTCGACACGATCATGCCTTTCTTCAGGCGCTTGCCGTGGTCGCCGAGCTTGTTGGCGAGCCAGGCGAGCGCGTTGTAGCAATGGCCCAGCACGTCGCCCGAATGTCCCTCGCGCACGACCTTGCCGTCGAAGGAGATCGAGCCGTTGAGGTTGCCGAGGTCGAGTTTGGCCCAGTCCTTGTTGGGCTTGGCCAGCAGCGAGCCGCCGTTCCAGCCGGCATCCATGATCAGCGGATTGACGGCGAGGCGGCTGTAGTCGGCGCCGCGATCCTCGATCAGCTCGAAGCCGGCGCGGGCGCTGCCGACGTATTGGGCGATCGAGTCCTTGTCGTAGGGCTTGGCCTTCGGCGCCGGCACGTCGGCATTCACCGTCAGGATGATCTCGAGCTCGGCGCCCAGCCGCGTCCAGCGATCGGCGCGCACCGTGGCCTTGTGCTCGAACACGCGCTTCTTGCGGATCGGTCCGTAGGCGGGGCCCTTGAGGCCGGTCTGCGCCAGGATCTGCGGCGAGGTCAGCGCGATCTTGTAGCCGACCAGCGGGCCCTGCTTGACCATCTGCTTTTTGAGGAAGGCGTCCTGGACCTTGTAGGCGAGCCGCTCGTCGTCGGTCGCGAATTGCTCCGGCCACCAGCCGACCACGGCGCGGGACTTGTCGACCTGATGCAGCCACGTAGCGACCTTGGCGACGCTGAACGTCATCGTTTCTTCCCCTTGCTTGATCTCTTCGTCCCCGCATAGTGCCATTCATGGCGGCGAAAGCGTTGCGAAATCTGGGGCCCGTGCGC
>JAKFVZ010000772.1 GCA_021732965.1 Reyranella sp. | reverse complement strand
AATCGCCGCCGCGCAGCGAGATCACCAGACCGCCGTCGAGGCCCGGGGCGGCATAGACGTCGCCATCGATCAGCCGCTGGACGTGGCTGAGGATCGGGTAACCGCCATCGGTGCGCGCCTGGAGATCCTTGTAGAGCTGCTCGCTCAACACGACGGCAAAGGGACCTTCGACGCCTTCGTCGCGCATCTTCTTGAGCGCGGCGGCGACGGCATCGGGATAGTCGGCATGACTGGTGCCCAGCGCGACCGACTGACCCTTCTGCGCTTCGCAGATGCCGGTGATCTGCGCCGCCTTGTAGCCGTGAAAGATGGCGCGGTCCTCGGCAATGGCGATTTCGCGGGCAGCCGCCGTCACCGAATCGAGATCCGGATCGCGTGCGCCGCGATCGATGGCGTCGAGTTCGGCGCGACTCACTTCGAAAGGAATGCGCAGCTCGACGAGCGGCTGGATGCGGCGCAGGAGCGCGCGCACGTTCTGGCCACCCGGTGGCGAGGCAATCGGATCGGCCCGGCCGAGCTCGACGTCGGACGCGCCCCAACCCAGCGGTCCCTTGAAGTCGACGACGCGGCGCGCGGCAAGCATCGCGCGGAGCGTGCGCTTGGCCTCCGTCTCGATTTCGTCCCAGCCGGCCTGCGTGATCGGGGCGCGATCACGGAAAAGATGGTTCTTCATTTCCTGATCACCTGACGCAGGCTGCCGATCCCGAGGCTGCCATTGGATTCCTGGTCGCCGTCGCCGCCTTTGTCCTTGCCCATCATGGTGGCCTCGATCTTCGTGACCGGGCCTTCCTTGAACAGGAAGGTGCGGAGGTGTTCGTCCATCTTGGGGTCGTTGCGGCGCAGCCATTCGAGCGTCATGGCCGCGTGTTCCTTTTCCTCGTCACGATTGTGTTCGAGGATGGATCGCAGCTCCGGATTGGAAGTTGCCTTGGCGCGCTGGTCGTACCAGTCGACCGCCTCCAGTTCTTCCATGATGGAAACGATGGCGCGATGACGATCGATCACCTCGGCGCCAAGCTTGTCGGGGTCTTCGTGCAACGTGTCACTTGCCATGGTCAGGCAAACGCCAGGACGACCTGAAAGTTCCCGCGCGCGACGAAGCCGTCCGGTAATTAGCAGCGCAACGTGCCGACGTCCAAGCGCGTTCCCTCCACCGACAACCTTCGAGGGAGGCGGGCGTGCGCGCACTGGGAATCCTGATGACGGCCTCTTTACTCCTCGCCGGCTGCGCCAGCGTGCCAATGGCCGGGATTGGCGCCGACGCGGAAGGCAAGCGGTTCGATCCGCCGCCGCCCGGCCAATCGGTCCTCTACGTCTATCGAAGCTCAATGCTGGGAACAGAGGTGATCTTCAACATCGCCGACAACCAGCAGCCGGTGGGCGCGCTGGCGGACAAGACATGGATCCGGGTGGATGTCGCGCCGGGCCCGCATGTCATCGCCTGCAGCATCGCGAGCCATGCGCCGCTGACTCAGGACCCGGCGCAGGCCGCGACCGTCAATCTCGCGCCGGGAGAGACGCGCTTCGTGGAGGCCGTGATCTGGCCGGGCCTGCCGCTCAACCCGCGCTGCCGCACGACCGAGGTGGCGGCCGATCAGGGCCGGGCGGCGGTTGCCGCCGGCAATCGCGCGATGGGCGCGGGCTGGTCGAACTGACCTGACGGGCTAACGCCGCGTGAGCTTGTCGACCACCGTGTCGAGCTGATCGAAGTCGCGGATCTCCAGGGTCAGCACGCTCTGTTCGCCAAGGCCGCGCAGTGCGAGATCGACCTTGAGGCCGAGCGCCTCCTCCAGCCGCTTCTCGAGCGCGCGCGTGTCGGCCGTCTTGGGCGAACCGCCGGCCGGTCCAGGCTTGCCCTTGGCGGGACCATCGCCACCCCTGGCTTTTCTTTTAGTGTCACCCGCGAGGCGTTCGAGATCCCGCACCGTCAGCTTTTCTGCGACCGCCTGTTTGGCCATGGCCAGCGGATCGGGCACACCGATCAGGGCACGCCCGAGGCCGGCGGTGATCTGGCCGTCGCGTACCATCTCCTGGACCGCCGGCGGCAGATCGAGGAGGCGGATCGTGTTGGCGACATGCGGGCGACTGCGGCCCATCATCCGCGCAATGTCTTCCTGGGTGTGCTTGTAGTCGTCGATCAGGCGCTTGTAGCCCTGCGCCTCGTCGATGGCGGTGAGGTCGGAGCGCTGCAGGTTTTCGACCAGGCCGATCTGCAGGGCATCCAGATCGTCGATCGTGCGAATGACGACCGGCACATCGTGGAGCTGGGCCTTCTGCGCCGCCCGCCAGCGCCGTTCGCCGGCGATGATTTCGTAGGAGTCGGCCGCATCGCGCAGCGGACGCACAAGGATGGGTTGTAGAAGTCCGTATTCCTTGACCGACTCGACCAGCGCCTCGATGCCCTCGAAGCTGGTGCGCGGCTGCATCTTGCCGGGCTTGAGCTGGCCGATCGGCAGGGTGATCGGCATGCGGTTGGCGGCGGAGCGGGCCGGCTCGCCGTCGGTCGATGCGGCCGGCGCGGCGACCGCCGGCGTCGGGGACTGCGAGGCCGCCTGCGGAGCGGATGCGGCCGGCGTGACGGCAGAAGCGACCTCGTCATCGCCCAGAAGGGCGGACAGGCCGCGGCCCAGACCACGCGGTTTCGGAGGCTGGCTCATGGGACGATCGCCTGTTCTGCTGCTGTGCGCCGGCGGCGGATGAACTCGCTCGCCAGCAGGATGTAGGCCTGCGATCCGGCGCAGGCATTGTCGTAGATCAGCACCGGCATGCCATGCGAAGGCGCTTCGGCAATGCGGACATTGCGCGGGATCGTCGTCCCGAAGACCAGTTCGCCATAGTGAGCGCGCACGTCGGCCACGACCTGCTGGCTGAGAGTCATGCGGCGGTCCACCATGGTCAGGACGACGCCGAAGATATGCAACTTGGGATTGAGTCTCTTCTTGACCCGCTCGATCGTATTGCCGAGCGCGCCGATGCCTTCGAGGGCGAGGAACTCCGCCTGCAGGGGCACCAGCACCGCATCGACGGCGACCAGGGCGTTGAGTGTGACCAGACCGAGAGAGGGCGGGCAGTCGATCAGGACGATCGTCCAGCGGTGGCGGGCGTCGTTGCCCGGCGCCGCCAGCGATTCGGCCAGGCGATGCTCGCGCCGCTCCAGATCGATCAGTTCGATCTCGGCCCCGGCGAGCTGGCCGGCCGCCGGCATGACGTCCAGACCGGGAATCTGCGTCGCGCGGACGGAGGAATCGAGCGGAGTGAGCCCCAGCAAGAACTCATAAGAACCGGGTGAGCGCTCACTCCTTGATATACCCAGACCCGTCGAGGCATTCCCCTGGGGATCCAGGTCTATCAAAAGGACCTTCTCACCGACCGCCGCCAGGGCGGTCGCGAGATTGATGGCCGTCGTGGTTTTACCGACGCCGCCCTTCTGGTTGGCGATCGCGAAGATCTGTGGGGCCGTAGGGGCCGATTCGGAGGATGACGGCATCACGATCGGTCACGCTTGCAATGGCTTCGCAGGTAAAATCCCATCTCTTCCTGGCCTCGTCCACCTCTGCCTGCCACTCTTTGCCCTTATGGAACAGACAAATACCGGTATCCAATCTGTGGCGGTCCGCCCAGGCCAGTAATTGTGCCAGCGGTGCCAGCGCACGCGCCGTGACGATTTCCGCCTGGACGGGTTCGGCGACTTCGATGCGCTTGATCAGGAGTCGAGGAAGTTTCTCCAGACCCATCTTGCGGCTTGCCTCCCCGAGGAAGGCCGCTTTCCGGGCATCGGACTCGATGAGCGTGATTTCGAGGTCGGGACGCATCGCGGCAATCACGAGACCCGGGAAGCCGCCGCCGCTTCCGAGATCGGCGAGGGTTTTGGCCTCGGCAGGGATCTGACGAACGACCTGGGCGGAGTCCACGATGTGACGCTTCCATGCGCCCTCCAGGGTGTTCTTTCCTACCAGATTGATGGCCTTCTGCCATCGCTCCAGGGTTTCGACGAGGGTTTCCAGCCGTGCCCGTGTTTCACGTGAAACATCCGCGAGCGGGTCCATGCTAGGCGGCACGCCGGCGGACATGCTTCAGGAGGGCGACCAGGGCGGCCGGAGTAACCCCGGAAATGCGGGCGGCCTGACCGAGGGTAGCCGGGCGATTGGCTTCCAGTTTCTGGCGCACCTCGGTCGAGAGACTGCCGATGACCCTGTAGTCCAGATCGGCCGGGAGGGCCAAAGCTTCGTCGCGGCGATAGGCGGCGATGTCGCCCCGCTGACGCGAGAGGTATCCCTCGTACCGCGAATCGATCGTCAGCTGCTCGGCCACTTCCGGCGAAATAGCCGCGAGTTCCGGCCAGAGGCCGACGATGCGGTTCCAGTCGATCTCGGCATAGGCGAGGAGGTCCAGCGCCGAGCGGGGGACGCCGTCCTGGTTGATGGCAACGCCGCGCTTGGCCAGGGCTGAGGGAGTGATCTTCAGGCCTTGCGCCAGAGCCCGCGCCGCTTCCAGGGTTTCGTGTTTCACGTGAAACATCGCCGCGCGCTCGGCGCCGACGCAGCCGGCCTCCAGACCGCGGCGCGTGAGGCGCTGGTCGGCATTGTCGGCTCGCAGCCACAGGCGATATTCCGCCCGGGACGTGAACATGCGGTAGGGCTCAGTGACTCCCAGCGAGACCAGATCGTCGACCAGGACACCGATGTACCCATCGGCCCGGTCGACGACGAACGGCTTCGACGAAGCCGCGTTCACACCGGCGATCAGCCCCTGGGCAGCCGCTTCCTCATAACCCGTGGTGCCATTGATCTGACCGGCCATGTAGAGGCCGGGGACGCGACGGGTTTCCAGGGTCGCCTGAAGTTCGCGCGGATCGATGTGGTCGTACTCGATGGCATAGCCCGGCCGGATCATCTCGGTCCGCTCCAGGCCCGGAATGGTCTGCAGCATCGCCAGCTGGACCTCTTTGGGCAGCGAGGTCGAGATGCCGTTCGGATAGACGGTGAAATCGTCCAGTCCCTCCGGCTCCAGGAAGATCTGGTGCCGGTCGCGCTGGCCGAAGCGGACGACCTTGTCCTCGATCGACGGACAGTAGCGCGGGCCCACACTCTCGATCTGGCCCGAATACATCGGCGCGCGATGGAGGTTGGCGCGGATGATCTCGTGGGTCGCCGCGGTGGTTGTCGTGATATGGCAGGGGATCTGCGGCGTGGTGATCTTGTCGGTCAGATACGAGAATGGCCGGGGCGGGTCGTCGCCGTCCTGCCGCTCAAGCGCGCGATAGTCGATCGTGCGACCGTCGAGCCGCGCCGGCGTGCCGGTCTTCAGCCGACCCAACTTGAAGCCCAGCCGATCCAGCGTCCGAGCCAGCGCCGTGGACGGCTCCTCGACCCCGTCGCCACGCACGCGACCGGCCGGGATCTTGGCTTCGCCCATGTGGATCAGGCCGCGCAGAAACGTGCCCGTCGTCAGGATCACGCGCCCGGCGCCGATCTCCACACCCGATTCCGTGACCACGCCGGCACACGCACCACGTGTATCCAGAATAATATCTGCAACCGCCTCGGCCCGGATCTCAAGCCCAACCTGCTCGGCCAGCAGGTCCTGAACGGCCTGCCTGTACAGCTTGCGGTCGGCCTGGGCGCGCGGTCCGCGCACCGCGGGGCCCTTGGAAAGATTGAGGGTGCGGAACTGGATACCGCCCCGGTCGATGGCGCGGCCCATGATGCCGTCCAGCGCATCGATCTCGCGGACCAGATGGCCCTTGCCCAGTCCGCCGATCGCGGGATTGCACGACATCTCGCCGATCGTCTCGACCCGGTGGGTGAGGAGCAGGGTGCGCGCGCCCATCCGCGCCGCCGCGGCCGCAGCCTCACAGCCGGCATGGCCACCGCCCACCACGATCACGTCGTATGAAAAGGCCCGCATGGCCGGCCTTTTACGCCGCCCGGTCGGCCACGGTCCAGTTATCCTCAGGCCGGCCTAGACGATTCCCTCAAGATGGCTCGTGTCGTTCAGGAAGCCGACCCGCACGTCCCCCGCGCCGGAAATCTCGATCTCGCTCAAGCCGCACGGATCCTGGGCCAGCTTCCAGTAGGCCGAGAGCGGCTGGTCGAGGAGCTGAAGCAGCAGCGCCCGGTTCACGCTGTCATGGCCGACCAGCACGACCGTCTCGCTGCCGTGCTCTGCCATCACGAGGCGCAGTGCGTCGGCCGTCCGCGCCACGACGTCCTGCAGCGACTCGACGCCGGGAAAGCGCAGGAGATGCGGCGACTGCCGCCACAGCCGATAGGCATCCGGCGCTTCCCGTTCGACCTCCTCATGCGTGCGCATCTGCCAGGCGCCGTAGTCGATATCGCCCAGACCCTCATGAACCGACGCGGGAATCGCACACATCTCTGCAACCCGACCACCGGTCACGATGCATCGCTGCATCGCGCTCGTATAGACGGCAGACGGCTGCCAGTGTCCGGCGATGCGCTTGGCCAAAGCGTCGGCCTGCGCCAGTCCCCGCGCCGTCAGCGGCAGCTCCGCGCGACCGCGGAAGCGCGCGGGACGAATGCCGTCGACGTGACCGTGCCGGGTCAGCAGTATCCTGGTCATGCCGCCAGTCTATCGCAGCCGCCGGCTCCGACCGCCGGAAATCGGCCCCACCGCACACAAGTCGCTCGGCACCCCGTCTTGACGGTCGGAAGGCGCTTGCCTTACGGGATTGGGATCGACGGTCCTCCTTAACCGGAGGCGAACAGGGAATGCCGTGCCGCCCCTCAAAAGGCCAATCGGCAGCTGTACCCGCAGCTGTGAGCGGCGAGCGAGAGCCCACATGTCACTGGATGCGAGTCCGGGAAGACGGGCACGAGCTTTGACCCGCGAGCCAGAAGACCTGCCGGCGATAGCGTCGCTCTTCCGATGGACGGGACGATCCAGCGGGACGGTCAACCGAGCGGTGACGCGCTTAGTGCGAACCGCTGGGGAGATCCGTCTTTGACGCCGATCCGTCGAAACTTGCTGCAAGTCATGGCCGGTGGCGTAGCCTTGTCCGCCGTGACCAACGCCAACGCCACCTCGACCGCCACCATCTCGCTCCTCCATCTCGCGCCGCGTCCCGGCGAGATCGCGGCCAACCGGCAGGCCATCGAACAGGCCGTGCGTCAGGCCGCCGCCAACGGTGCGTGCCTCATCGTGACGCCGGAACTTGCGGTGAGCGGCTACGGCTTCCGCGACCTTTTAGGCACCGGCTGGATCGCCGAGGGTCAGGACCAGTTGTTCGCCTGGGCCGGCGCACTCGCGCGCGAAACCGGCGCGACACTGGTGCTGGGCACGCCGGAAGCCACGCCCGATGCGCTGTTCAACAGCATGGTGGTCTTCGCGCCCGACGGCGCCGTGACCGGCCGGCACCGCAAGATCAACGCGCTGCGTGTCGGCTCCGAGTCCTGGTCGACACCGGGCGATCGGCCGACGGTGATACCCATAGAAGGCATCGGCCGTGTCGGCTTCTACGTCTGCGCCGACATGTATTCAAAGCGCCTGGTCGACGAGACCGCGGCGCTTGGTGTCGACCTGCATCTCTCCTCGGCCGCGTGGGCGCCGGGCCTGCACGGGCCCAACGGCGAATGGGAACGCGCTTCCTCCAGCACCGGCCGGCCGGTCCTCGTCTGCAACCGCACCGGCCATGACGTGCTCGACTTCACTGCCGCCTGTTCGCTCGCGGCCGTCGACGGCACGGTCGCTTTCTCTCATGCGTCCGTCGAACCACGGATCGCATGGGTCGACTGGACACCCGGCTCCCGCCGCCTGGCCGACTGGCGTGTCCGATGACTCTCCGGCGTACACTGATCGGTGTACTTTTCCTGCTGTTCACTGCCGGTGCAGTGGCCGCGCAGACACCGCAGCGAGTCGTGACGGTGAACCTCTGCCTCGACCAGATGGCGATGCGCCTCGCAGCACCTGACAAGCTAGTCGGCGTGAGCTACCTGTCACACGATCCCCGTATTTCGGTGCTGGCGGATCGTGCCGCGTCCATTCCCACGGTGCGGGCGACCGTCGAATCGATCCTCACCCTGCGACCAGACCC
>JAKFVZ010000183.1 GCA_021732965.1 Reyranella sp. | reverse complement strand
ACAAAATACTATGCCCCGCCGTTGCGATCGTGTTACCGCTAGGCCATGGTACAGGCGGTGGAGGCGGAACGGGCAAGACGCGCGCGTTGGGGGTTCCTGTCCGGCGCCACCATGGCGCTGGGCGCCTCTCTCTCGTTTGCGGCGGCGCGCGCTGGGATCCTGGGCGGCCTGGGTGTCGCCGACCTGATCTTTGCCCGCTTTCTCGTGGCCGGCGCGATCATGCTGCCCCTGCTCGTGCGCTGGGGGCTGCCGACCCTGGCGGGTATCGGCCTCAGGCGCGCCGTGATCCTGACGGCCCTGGGCGGCGCCCCGTTCGCCCTGCTGCAGACCGGTGGCTACGGCTTTGCGCCGCTGGCGCACGGTGCCGTCATCGCACCGTCGACGGTCACCATCGTCAGCACCATCGGCGCCGCGCTCTTCCTGCGCGAGCGGCTTGGGCCCACCCATCTCGCCGGCGCGGCCATCGTTCTGCTCGGGATCGGCCTGATCGGCTGGGACGGGATCGCGCAATCCACGGCCAAATCCGGCGAACGGGCCTTGGTGGGCGATCTCCTGTTCTTCGCCTCCAGCCTGCTGTGGGCGGGCTTCACGTTGCTGCTGCGCCACTGGCGGCTTTCCGCCCTGCGCGCCACCGCCGTCGTGGCGGTGTTGTCGATGGTCGTGTCGACGCCGGTCTATCTCCTGTGGGTGGGGACGGGCCATCTGATGACATTGCCGCTCGGCACCCTGGCCTTTCAGGGGCTGGTGCAAGGCGGACTGCAGGGCGTGATCACGATGGTCGCCTACAGCCAGGCGGTCGTCTTGCTGGGCGTCAGTCGCGCCGTGCTGTTTCCCGCTATCGTGCCCGCGGTGTCGGTCCTGGTCGGCATCCCGATCGTCGGCGAGATTCCCGCGCCGCTGCAGATCGCCGGGCTGGTACTGGTCACGACCGGCTTGCTGATCACCATCGGCATGTTCGGCCGCTTACGCTATTGGCTGCGGGCCAGGAAGCGGTAGGCGACACCGGGATCCGATCTCGACGACCTGAAGTCGATGAGTATGGTGGTCATGGCACAATGTTTGCCATCCTGGAACGACACCCTGCGGCGTAACAAGAGCGATCAGGAAGGCAGAGCATGTTGCGCATACCCAGACGCTATAGCCATTTCGTCTTTGCCGTCATCCAATCCGGAATGACCTCCGCCATTGCCGCCGCAATCGCAAGCATGCCATTTCTCGACGACTCCACTTTCACGGTCCACTGGCTCGGCTCCTGGCTTATCGCCTGGGCTGCGATGGCTCCAATCGTAATTCTGGCCGCGCCGTTCATTCGGCGTCTTGTCTTTGCTCTTACGATCGCGTCCGAGTAGGTGATGGTCAGGGAAGAAATCTCCGGCAAGTAGTTGCTTTGGGCGACGCACTCCGAGCGATTGAGTCGTATTACCGCTGGCTCGGCCACTGGTATATGCGTCAGGGAAAGGGTCATAAAGCCGAGAAAGACTAGGATGGTGATCCGGCACGTGGCCCGTAACGCCTGCCATATGAGCACGGAGCGCGCTTTCGGCGTCATCCAGATGCCGAAGGCCTCGCCGTTCCCCGACTAGAATTTCCGGTTTGCAAAGTCCTGATTAGAAAGCGGTGACAATCTGTTGATTGGCGCGCGACCCGGCAGGGCGTACTATGAGGCGATGATGCGTCTGCGCCTCCTTGCCGGCCTGCTGGGCTGCCTCGCCGTTCTGGTGTCGGGCCTGCCAGCGGTCGCGCTGGCGTCGGCGACGATGCCCAACGCCGTGCCCACACAGACGACCGCCTCGGAACCGTGCAGCCATTGCCCGGACTGCGACGGCAGCCCGTGCCAACCCGCGGCCGCCGGGTGCGTGATGGTCTGTGTCGCGACATCACCGACGCTCGGCGTGGCCTCCTTCGCCCTGCCGGCGATCGGCGCCGCCACCATCCCTTGGCCGGCGCGACTCGTCCTCCTGACCGGCCTGCCGCCGCCCCCCGACCCCTTCCCTCCGCGAATCTGACCTTCTGAGTGTCGATTGATTGTCGCGTGTCGCCGCGCGTGTCTTTGCGTGCGGCCGCTGGAAGGAAAGTCGCATGTCGAATATCGAAGGCTGCAAGGCCGGTCGCGGACTCTCGACTGCGGTGGTCGCCGTTCTGGTCGGCCTCGCGGTCGGCGCCGGTGCCGTGCTGTGGGCGTGGAAAGGTACAGGCCCACTCGTGACAGCAGGCGTCACCGAAGCCGCCGCCAGCGCGACACCGGCCGGCGCCTGCGCCGGGAGCCAGGTTAAATACTACCGCAATCCGATGGGCGCACCCGACACTTCTCCAGTCCCGAAGAAGGACTCGATGCAGATGGACTATATCCCCGTCTGCGAGGACGAAGGCGCTTCGGAGGGCGACAACATCGTCAAAGTGAGCCTCGACCGCGTGCAGCGGCTGGGCGTCCGCAGCGAGATCGTCGAGGAGCGGGCGCTGGCCCGCACCGTGCGTACCTTCGCCACGGTGCAGTACGACGAACGCCGCCAGACGGTGATCGCGCCCCGGTTTGGCGGCTGGATCGAGAAACTGCTGGTCAACGCCACGGGCGACACGGTGACACGCGGGCAACCGCTGTTCGAGGTCTACAGCCCCGAACTGAACGTGCTGCAGCAGGAATTCTTGCTGTCGCGCGGCACGCAGGGCAGCGCCGACAACCGCCTGCGTAATCTCGACTACCCCGAGAGCGACCTGGAAAAGCTGCGCCGCGGCGAACGTCCGCCGCGCACCATCACCGTGCCGGCGCCCGCCGCCGGCACGGTGATCGAGAAGACGGCGGTCGCGGGCATGCGCTACCAACCCGGCGAGACGCTGTTCCGGATCGTCGACACGTCGGTGATGTGGGTGCTGGCCGAGGTCTACGAGCAGGACCTCGCCTTCGTGAAGGCGGGCGACATGGCCAAGGTCACGGTCAACGCCTGGCCCGACCGTCCGTTCTCCGGCCGCGTCACCTTCATCTATCCCAGCGTCGGCAAGGAGAGCCGCACGGCGCGCCTGCGCATCGAGGTTGCCAACCCCGACGGGCTGCTGCGCGCCGACATGGCGGCCACCGTCGAGATCGAGGCGCCGATCCCCGGACGATGGGTGGTCGTGCCGGACTCCGCGGTGATCGACAGCGGCAAGCGGCAGATCGTGCTGGTCGAGCGCGGCGAGGGCCGCTTCGAGCCGCGCGCGGTCAGGCTCGGCGTCCGCGTACCGGGCCACGTGCAGGTTCTGGAGGGGCTGAAGCCGGGCGAGCGGGTCGTCACATCGGCCACTTTCCTGATCGACGCCGAGAGCAACCTGCGGGCGGCCCTCGCGGCCTTCACCGCGGGAAAGCCGGCGGGAGACGGCAAATGATCGCCGGGCTCATCCGCTGGTCGGCGCGCAACCTGCTGCTGATCTTCATGGCCACCTTGGCCCTGGTCGGCGGCGGCCTTTATGCGGTCGGCCACGTCTCGCTCGACGCCATCCCCGACCTCTCCGACATCCAGGTGATCGTCTACACCGAGATGCCGGGCCAGGCGCCGCAGGTGGTCGAGGATCAGGTCACCTATCCGCTGACCACGGCGATGCTGGCGGTGCCGCGCAGCCGTGCCGTGCGCGGTTTCTCGTTCTTCGGCGTGTCGTTCGTCTACGTCATCTTCGAGGACGGCACCGACATCTACTGGGCGCGCAGTCGCGTACTGGAGTATCTCAATTCGGGCGCCCAGAAGCTGCCGGCCGAGGTCAAGCCAACCCTGGGGCCGGATGCCACCGGGGTCGGCTGGGTCTACCAGTACGTCGTGGTCGGCGCCAACCGCTCGCTGGCCGAGTTGCGTTCGCTGCAGGACTGGTACATCCGCTTCGCCCTCGCCAAGGCCGAGGGCGTGGCCGAGGTGGCAAGCGTCGGCGGCTTCGTGCGCCAGTACAACGTCGTGGTCGACCCGGTGAAGCTGCGCGGCTTCGGCGTACCGCTCAGCCGCGTGATCGCCGCGATCCGCGCCAGCAACCGCGAGGTCGGCGGCCGCGTCGTCGAGATGGCCGAAACCGAGTTCATGGTGCGCGGCCGCGGCTACATCAAGAGCACGGCGGACCTCGAGCAGATCGTGCTGCGCGCCGACGGGCCGGCGCCGGTCCTGCTGCGCGACGTGGCGCGGGTCGAGTTCGGCCCCGACGAACGGCGCGGCGTCACCGAGCGCGACGGCGAGGGCGAAGTGGTGAGCGGCATCGTGCTGCAGCGCTTCGGCCAGAACGCGCTCGACGTGATCGCCAACGTCAAGGCCAAGCTCGGGGAGATCGCACCGGGTCTGCCCGAGGGCGTGCGCATAGAAGCGGTCTATGACCGTTCCGATCTGATCCATCGTGCCATCGACACGCTCATCCGCACGCTGGTCGAAGAGAGCATCGTGGTGGCGCTGGTCTGTTTTGTATTCCTGCTGCATGTGCGCTCCGCGCTGGTGGCGATCGTCACCCTGCCGGTCGGCATCCTGATGGCTTTCCTCGCCATGCACCTGCTCGGCATCGGCTCCAACATCATGAGCCTCGGCGGCATCGCCATCGCCATCGGCGCCATGATCGACGCCGCCATCGTCATGATCGAGAACGCCCACAAGCACCTGGAGCGCCTGAAACCGGGTCAGTCGCGCGGCGAGGCGATCGTCGAGGCCGCCGTCGAAGTCGGGCCGGCGCTGTTCTTCAGCCTTCTGGTCATCACCGTGTCGTTCCTGCCGATCTTCACGCTCGAAGCGCAGGAGGGCCGCATGTTCAAGCCGCTGGCCTGGACCAAGAGTCTCGCCATGGCGGCGGCAGCGATGCTGTCGGTCACCCTGGTGCCGGCGTTGATGCTTCTGTTCGTGCGCGGCCGGATTCTGCCCGAGCACCGCAATCCGGTAAACCGGCTGCTGATCTGGCTCTACCGGCCAGCGATCCGGCTGGTGCTGCGCGCCCGCGTTGTCGCCGTCATGCTCGCGCTGGCCATGCTGGGGGCCACGGCCTGGCCGGCGATGAAGTTGGGCACCGAGTTCATGCCGACCCTCGACGAAGGCACGCTGCTCTACATGCCGACGACGCTGCCCGGCCTGTCGGTCACCAAGACGGCCGAGCTGCTGCAGACCCAGGGCAAGATCATCCGGTCGTTCCCCGAGGTGGCCTCGGTCTACGGCAAGGGCGGACGCGCCGGCACGGCGACCGATCCCGCCCCGCTCGAAATGTTCGAGACGGTGATCAACCTCAAGCCCAAGGCCCTGTGGCGGCCGGGCATGAACGTCGACGCCCTGATCGCCGAACTCGACCGGGCCCTGCAGTTCCCCGGCGTCAGCAACGCCTGGACCATGCCGATCAAGGCCCGCACCGACATGCTGGCCACCGGCATCCGCACGCCGGTCGGCATCAAGCTACTGGGGCGCGACCTCGGCGAACTGGAGAACCTCGCCCGCCAGGTCGAGGCGGCGGTGCGCGACGTGCCGGGCACGACCAGCGCCTTCGCCGAAAGGGTGACCGGCGGGTCCTTCCTCGACATCGTGCCCGACCGCACGCGGCTGGCGCAGTACGGCGTGCTGATCGAAGACCTGCAGCAGGCGGTATCGAGCGCGCTGGGCGGCGAGGCGGTGACGACGACGGTCGAGGGACGGGAGCGCTATACCGTCAACGTCCGGTATCCGCGCGACCTGCGCTCCGACCCGCAGGCCATCGCCTCCGACGTGCTGGTCTCGACCATGCGCGGCGGCATGATCCCGCTCGGCCAGCTCGCCGAGGTGAAGGTGAACCAGGGGCCGACCACCATCCGCACCGAGAACGCCCAGCTCGCGGTCTATGTCTTCGTCGACTACCGCGACCGCGATCTCGGCGGCTACGTCGCCGACGCGCGGCGCGCCGTGCAGGAGAAGGTCAGGTTTCCACCCGGTTCCTACGCCCTCTGGAGCGGCCAGTTCGAGTTCCTCGAGCGGGCCGAGGCCCGGCTGCGGATCGTCGTGCCGGCCACCTTGCTGCTGATCCTGGTGCTGCTCTACCTCAACTTCCGCCGCATGACCGAGACGCTGATCGTCATGCTGTCGCTGCCCTTCTCGCTGGTCGGCGGTTTCTGGTTCGTGTGGTGGATGGGCTTCAACATGAGCGTGGCCGTGGCCGTCGGCTTCATCGCGCTGGCCGGCGTCGCCGCCGAAACCGGCGTGGTGATGCTGATCTATCTCGACCAGGCCCTGAAGGAACGGCAGCGGCGTTGCGCGGCGGAGGGCCGGCCGCTGGACCGGTCGGACCTGCGCGCCGCCATCGTCGAGGGCGCCGTCGAGCGCGTGCGGCCCAAGATGATGACGGTGACCGCCATCATGGCGGGACTGCTGCCGATCCTGTGGAGCACCGGCACCGGCTCGGAGGTGATGCAGCGCATCGCCGTACCGATGATCGGCGGCATGGTGAGCTCGACCCTGCTCACCCTGCTGGTGATCCCGGCGCTCTACGCGCTGGTCAAGGGCTGGCACCTGCAGCCTGCACCCGCTGCCATCCAGGAGGCACACGCATGAGACGCCCGGTTTTTCTCGCGCTGTCCGCCCTGCTGGCGGGCTGCGCCCAGTTCTCGGCCGACGGCGGCATGGGAGAGGTCGCAAGCGGTGTCCGGCAGGAGATCGGCAAGGACGTGGTCAAGATCTCGACCGACGAGCAGGCGGCGCACGCCCGCGAGCAGGTGGCCGCCCTGCTGGCCGGGCCGTTGTCGGCCGAACAGGCGGTGCAGATCGCCCTCCTGAACAATCGCACCCTCCAGGCCGCCTACAACGACCTCGGGATTTCGGAAGCAGCCTACGTTCAGGCGAGCCTGCCGCCCAATCCTGGCCTCTCGCTGTTGCGGGTCGCCGGTACCGGGGTGGCCAACTTCGAAGTCCGGCTGATCGAGGACATCCTCAATCTCATCACCCTGCCGCGGCGCACGGCGATCGCCGCCGAGCGCTTTGGCCAGGCCCGCTACTGGGCGATCGGAGCCACCCTGCGCCTGGCCGCGGATACCCGCCGCACCTACGTGCGGGCCATCGCCTCCCGCCAGCAGGTCGGCTTCCTCGAACAGACGCGGGCCACCGCCGACGCGGCGGCGCGACTGATCGCCGGGATAGGTGAAGCCGGCGGCGGCGACCAGCTCGACCAGGCCGAGATCGCCGCCTTCCGCGCCGAGCTGGACGCCCGCGTGGCGCAGGCGAAGCTGCGGGCACGTCGCGACCACGAAACGCTCGTCCGGCTGCTCGGCCTGTCCGGCGCCGGCCTCGCCTTCGCCTTGCCCGGCGAACTGCCGCCGCTGCCGTCGGCGCTCGACTCTCCGGCGGAAGTGGAGGTCGAGGCGATCAAGCGCCGCGTCGACCTAGAGATCGCGCGCCGCGAGGTCACCGCGCTCGCCAAGTCGCTCTCCCTCACCGAGGCCACGCGCTACGTCTCGATGCTGCAACTGTCCGGCATCTTCAACAACGAGACGGCCAACCCGCTGACCAACTTCGACACCGCGATCAACCGCGGCGGCGCGCAGATCGACCTCCAGATCCCGATCTTCGACACCGGCGAGGCGCGCACGCGGACGGCGCGCGAAACCTACATGCGGGCGCTGAACCTCCTGGCCGGCAAGGCCGTCGATGCCCGCTCCGAGGCGCGCATCGCCTATGAGAGCTATCGCGCCACCTACGATATCGCCCGCTCCTGGCGCGACCGCGTGCTGCCGCTGCGTCAGGTCGTCTCGAGGGAGATCATGCTGCGCTACAGCAGTGGCGTCCTGGTCGGCGAGGGCATGCGTGTCGACCTGTTCAAGTATCTCACCGATACCCGCGTGCGCATCGCGGCCAACGCGGCGTCGCTCGATGCGCGGCGCGACTTCCTGCTCGCCGAGACCGACCTCCAGGCCGCGCTCACCATCGGTGGCAGCCCTGCAGGCAGCGGCGGCAAGACAGATTCTCCGGGATTGTCGTCCTCGATCCAATGATCTTTGCGAGGCATCGTCGGCAGCGCGATTGGGCGAAGTAGTGACGAACTTCGGTTAGTCGCCCACACGATCAACCAAACTCTCCCTTCCCGCGATGCAACGGTGCCTTCAGAAGGAGATTGCTGGCAAGGCAC
>JAKFVZ010000182.1 GCA_021732965.1 Reyranella sp. | reverse complement strand
AGGGTGAATGCCACCGGCGTTCAGATAGCGGCGAGCGTCGAGGACCTGCACTCGGACAACAACAAGCTGACGGCCGCAACCAGTGTCGCGGAAACCGGCAGGCTGATCCCCAGCCGGCTCTACACGGTGAACCAGCACGACATCCTCACCGGCACGCAGGCCGACGGCACCGCCTTCCCGCCGGACAAGGACATGACCTGCGGCAACTGGACGAAGAACGGCGAGGGCAGCGCCATGGTCGGTCACACCGATCGCATGGGCCTGCGCGACGATGCGCCGTCGAAGTCGTGGAACACCTCGCACCCGTCGCGGGGCTGCGACCTGCCCGCGCTGGTGGCGACCGGCGGCGCGGGCCTGCTTTACTGCTTCGCGGCGAACTGATCCGAAGCAAGCGGCGCCGGTCATTGCCGGCGCCGCCGCTTCGATGCGGAAATCAGGCGTCGGGCTTGACGCCGGCGGTCGTGATGACCTTCTCCCACTTGTCGATCTCGTTCTGCAGGAACTTGCCCGTATCGGCCGGCGTGGCGCCAACCGGGATGACGGCCTGCTCCGCGAGGCGCTTGCGCAGGGCTTCGTCCTTGAGGGCGCGCCCCACCTCCGTCGACATCCTGTCCACGATCTCCTTCGGCGTACCCGCGGGTGCAAGGAACATCACCCAGGTCGACGATTCGATCAGCGGTCCACCCGACTCCACGATGGTCGGCACTTCCTCGACGCCCGGAACGCGGTCCTTCGACAGCATGGCGAGCGCGCGGATCTTGCCGGCCCGGACCTGAGCCATCACGCCGATCGGCGCGTCGATCAGCATTTGGATGTTGCCCGCCGCGAGATCGGCCAGGGCGGGCGCGGTTCCCCTGTAGGGCACGTGCACCATGTTGGTGCCCGTCACCTGCTTCATCAGCTCGCTGGTGAGGTGCGCGGCGGCGCCGACGCCGGAAGAACCGAACGAAATCTTGCCCGGATTCTTCCTGGCGTACTCGATCAGCTCGCCGACGTTCTTCACCGGCAGATCGTTGGTGACCGTGATGATGAGCGGCGCGACGCCGACCAGCGAGATCGGCTCGAAGCCCTTCACCGGATCGAATTTCAGCTTGCCGGCATAGAGCGTCTTGTTGGCCGCATGTGCCGCGATCACCGTCAGGAACGTGTAGCCGTCGGGCGCTGCATTGGCGACGATCTCGGCGCCGATCAGCGAATTGGCGCCGGGCTTGTTGTCGACCACGAAGGTCTGCCCGACGTTCATCTTCTCGAGTGTGAGGCGCGTGGTGACGTCCGTCAGCCCGCCGGCCGTATAGGGCACGACCCAGCGGATCGGCTTGTTGGGCCAGGCCTGGGCACGCGCGGCGCCCGGAACCAGGGCAGCCGCTGCCGTTGCCGCAAGCGCCGTGCGGCGATTGATCGTCTTCATGTATTTTCCTTTTCCGTGTTTGTCTTCAGTCCAGATCGAGGCCGTTCATTCCGGCGTTCTTGCGCGCCTTCTTCGCGATTTCGCTCAGCACCTTGCCGGCCTGCACCGGATCCATGATCTGCTCGACCGTCGGGCCCTTATGCCAGCCCTCGGCGACGGCGAAAATGCCGTTTCCGGCCTGGAAGACGCGGCCCGTCACCTCGCGGCTGTCCTCGCTCACCAGCCAGGTGGCCACGGGCGCGATCCACTTCGGATCTCGCCGCTTCTTGTCCTCTTCCGTGTATTCCCGCAGGTCCTCGGTCATGCGCGTGAAGGCCGACGGCGAGATCGAGTTCACCGTGACCCCGTAGCGGGCGAGTTCGCGCGCGGCGATGATGGTGAAGGAGGCGATGCCGGCCTTGGCTGCGCCGTAGTTGGTCTGGCCGATATTGCCGTAGATGCCCGACACCGACGTGGTGGTGATGATGCGCGCATCGACCGGGCCGCCCTTCAGCTTGGCCTGGTCGCGCCAGTAGGCCGCCGCGTGGCGGGCCGGCGCGAAGGTGCCCTTCAGGTGCACCTTGATGACGGCGTCCCACTCGTCCTCGCTCATGTTGACCAGCATGCGATCGCGCAGGATGCCGGCGTTGAGCACGATGGCGTCGAGCTTGCCGAACGCCTCGACCGCCTGGTCGATCATGTGCTTGGCGCCGTTCCAGTCCGAGACGTCGTCGCCGTTGGCCACGGCCTCGCCGCCCATCGCCTTGATTTCATTCACGACCTGCTGGGCGGGGCCGACATCGTTGCCCTTGCCCGCCCGGTCGCCGCCCAGGTCGTTCACCACGACCTTGGCGCCATGCTCGGCCAGCATCAGGCAATGTTCCCGGCCGACGCCGCGCGCGCCGCCCGTCACGATGGCAACCCGCCCCTCGCACAATCTCGCCATTGCTCCCTCCCGTCTTTTGCGTGTCTGAACCCTGTCGTCCTGGGCTAGTCTAGCGGGGCTCACAGGAGGATCGCCATGGACACGCTGCCGCTCGTCACCCCCGAACAGGTCGGGCTTTCCGCAGCGCGGCTCGACCGCGTGCGCACCTGGATGAATGGATGGGTCGACAGCGGGAAGCTGGCCGGCATGGTCACCTGCGTCATGCGCAGGGGCGAACTGGCCTTTGCCGAGGTGGTCGGCAAGTCGGACCTGGCCCGCAACAAGCCGATGCGCGCCGACACGATCTTCCGCATCTATTCGATGACCAAGCCGCTCACCTCCGTGGCCATCATGATGCTGTACGAAGAGGGCCGCTTTCAGCTCGACGACCCGATCTCGAAGTTCATCCCCGCCTTCGCCAATCCGCGCGTCATGGTGGGCGGCAGCCGGGGCAAGATCGAGACGGTGCCGGCCGAGCGCGAGATCAACTTCCGCGACCTGCTCACCCACACGTCGGGCCTGACCTACGGCTTCATGGAGAGCAACCCGGTCGATGCCGCCTATCGCGCCAAGCAGGACGGAGTCGATTTCCAGACCGCCGACACCAGCCTGAAGCAGGTGGTGGAGCGGCTGGCGCAGCTGCCGCTGATCGCCCAGCCGGGCAAGGCGTGGAACTACTCGGTCTCTACCGACGTGCTGGGTTACCTGGTCGAGGTGATCTCCGGCCAGCCCTTCGAGAAGTATCTGAAGGAAAAGGTCATCGATCCGCTCGGCATGGTCGACACCGATTTCCATGTCCCGGCCGCCAAGCACGATCGCTTCGCCGCGAACTACGCCGCCGGCGCCGGCGGCAAGCTCGACCTGATCGACGATCCGGGCAAGAGCCGCTACCTCGCGCCGCGCAAGGTGAACTCGGGCGGCGGCGGTCTCGTCTCGACCGCCTCCGACTATCTGCGCTTCTGCAAATTCATGCTGAACAAGGGCGAACTCGACGGCGTGCGCCTGCTCGGCCGCAAGACGGTCGAGCTGATGACCATGAACCACCTGAAGGGCGACATGGCCGACATGGGCACGCCGCGCTTCTCCGAATCGACCTACACCGGCATCGGCTTCGGCCTGGGCTTCTCGGTGATGATCGATCCGGCCAAGGCCTACATTGCCGGCACGCCGGGCGAATATGCCTGGGGCGGTGCGGCCTCCACCGCCTTCTGGATCGATCCGGTCGAGGACATGGCCGTGGTGCTGCTGACGCAGCTCATGCCCTCCTCGACCTACCCGATCCGCCGCGAACTGCGCGTGCTCACCTACCAGGCGATCATCGACTGAGGGAGCAACCCATGCGCAACACCGGCAGCATCGAAGTCCGCAAGCTCCATCCGCTGTTCGGCGCGGAGATCACCGGCATCGACATCACGCGCCCGCTCTCGGCGCGCGAGTTCGGGCCGATCCGCGCCGCGTTCGAGGAGCATTCCGTGCTCCTGTTCCGCGACCAGCCGATGGACGACGACACGCAGATCGCCTTCAGCGAGAATTTCGGACCGCTGGAGACGACACTCAGCGCCAATCCCGCCGCCGGCACCAAGTTCCAGCGCCAGTCGAATCTCGACATCATGACCGGCGAGCCGATCCCGCCGGACGACATGCGGATGATTTACCAGAAGGCCAACTACTTCTGGCACTCCGACTCCTCCTTCAAGCGCATCCCCTCGCTGTGCTCGATCCTCACGGCGCGGATCTGCCCGCCCGAGGGCGGCAACACCGAGTTCCTGAACATGCGCGCGGCCTGGGACGCGCTGCCGCCGGCCCTGCAGGCGACGATCCATCCGCTGGTCGCCGAGCACGCGCTGGCCCATTCGCGCGACCGCGTGCAGAAGGGCATCCTGAGCGCCAAGTCGTTGTCGGAGCTGCCGCCGGTCAAGCAGCGCATGTTCCGCGACAACCCGATCAACGGCCGCCGCGCGCTCTATATCGGCGCCCATGCCGGCCGCATCCTCGACTGGCCCGAGCCGATCTCGAAGGCGATCCTGTGGGAGCTTTCGCAACGCGCCGAACAGCCGGAGTTCATGATGTCCCACGCCTGGCGCGAGGGCGACGTGATCGTCTGGGACAATCGCGCCGTGCTCCATCGCGCCACCTACTACGATGCGACCAGGCACAAGCGCCTGATGCAGCGCACGACCATCGGCGGCGACGAGCTGACGGTTCCCCAGTAAGCAATGGCCGAACCCGCTTCAGCCGGCCCACTCCCCGACGGCATGCCGTCGGGGCCACGGCGCCTCGCCGCCGTGGCGACCATCACCATCGGCCTGTCGATGGCGGTGCTGAGCAACTCGATGACCAATCTGGCCCTGCCCTACATCGCGAAGGACCTCGCGATCACGGCGGAGAGTTCGATCTGGATCGTCAACGCCTACCAGATCGCCCTGATGATCATGCTGCTGCCGGTGGCGGCGCTGGGCGACATCGTGGGCTATCGCACCGTCTATCGCTGGGGCCTGGTCTTCTTCTCGCTGGCCTCGATTGGCTGCGTGCTCGCGCCCTCGCTCTCCTGGCTCATCACCGCGCGCACGCTGCAGGGGCTGGGCGGCGCGGCGATCATGGCGATCCAGCCCGCCCTGGTGCGCTCGATCTATCCGCGCGCCGCGCTCGGCCGCGGGCTCGGTTTCAACACCACCGTCGTGGCGACCTCGCTGGCCGCCGGTCCCAGCCTCGGCGCCGCGCTGCTCGCGATCACGAGCTGGCCGATCCTGTTTGCCGTCTATATCCCGCTCGGCATCCTCTCCTTCTTCCTCGCCGGCCGCTTCCTGCCGGTAACGACCCACGCCAAGCGGCCGTTCGACGTGCCCTCGGCGGTGCTGTCGGGCGGCACCTTCGGCCTGCTGATCTTCGGCATCGACGGCGTCGGCCATGGCCATCCGATCCCGGTGATCGTGGCGGAACTGGTCGGCGCCGCCCTGTTCGGCACGCTCTTCGTCTGGCGCCAGCGCAGGCTTGCCGACCCGATGATGCCGATCGACATGTTCGCGCGGCCGATCTTCTCGCTTTCGATCTCTGCCTCGACCTGCACCTTCGCCGCGCAAGGCCTGGCCTTCGTCAGTCTCCCCTTCTTCTTCCATACGGTGCTGGGCCGCGACGCCACCGCGACCGGCCTGCTGCTGACCGCCTGGCCGCTGGCGCTGGCGGGCGTCGCGCCAATCGCCGGCCGGCTGGCCGACCGTCACCATGCCGGCGCGCTGGGCACGATCGGCCTCACCTGCATGGCCTCAGGCATGATCCTGACGGCCTTGCTGCCGCCGGATCCTTCCGCCTTCAACATCGTGTGGCGTCTGGTCCTGTGCGGCATGGGCTTCGGCATCTTCGCCTCGCCCAACAACCGGCTGATGATGAACGCCGTGCCGCGCGACCGCAGCGGCAGCGCCGGCGGCATCATCGCCACGGCGCGCACGCTCGGTCAGACGATGGGCGCCGCGCTGGTCGCCCTGGTGTTCGGCCTGTTCGACTTCTCCGGCGGCGGCGCGGCCGATGCCGCGCGGGCGGCGCTCTGGCTGGGCGCCGGCTTCGCGATCACCGCCCTGATCCTCAGCAGCCTGCGCTTAAGGCACTGACGCCGCGTGCATCTCGCGGAACAATGACGGCGCCATGCCGAAGCGGCGCTCGAAGGCCTGGCCGAGCCGCGCCGAGGAGCGCAGGCCGACGCGACCGGCGATGGCCTTGAGTGGCAGGCCCTTGGCCAGCAGCGTGCGCGCCGCATCGAGCCGCAGCCCCTCGACGAAATGCGCCGGCGTCTTGCCGGTCGCCTCGACGAACTTGCGATAGAAGCTGCGCTCCGACAGGCCCGCACGGGCCGCCAGCGCCGGCACGTCGAGCGGCTCGTCGAGATGCGTCTGCATCCATTCGATGAGGCGCGCGAACGGCGCATCGACCTCCGTCTGCGCCTGCAGCAGCGGACTGAACTGCGACTGGTAACCGGGCCGCCGCGCATAGAGCACGAAGTGCCGCGCGATCAGGTTGGCCGTCGCGGCGCCGAGATCGGCCTCGACCAGCGCCAGCGCCATGTCGATGCCCGTGGTCACGCCGGCCGAGGTCCAGACCTGACCGTCCACGACATAGAGCGCGTCGGCGTCGACCGTGAGCGCCGGGAAACTGGCGGCGAGCCGCTGGCAGCTTGCCCAATGCGTCGCCACCCGCTTGCCGTCGAGCAGCCCCGCCGCCGCCAGCACGAACGCGCCCGTGCAGACCGACCCGAAGCGCCGTGTCTTCGGTGCTACGCGACGCAGCCAGCCGCGCACATCCTCGCGCTTCATCACCGCCCGAAGCCCGCGCGATCCGCCTGCGACCAGCAGCGTGTCGTAGCGCCCGCCGATACGCTCGCTCATCAGGGTGACGCCGCAGTTCGAGGCGACCGCACCGCCATCGGGCGAAACGATGTGCAGATCGTAGAACTGACGCTCGCGGCCTTCGTTGGCCGCGCCGAACACGGCGGCTGGACCGGTGACGTCGAGGAGCTGGCAGCCTTCGTAGGCGAGGATGGCGATCCGCTGTGCTTTGGGCATTGGCAGAAAATACCTTTTATTTGTCATTTCTGCCAGAGGCTGGATCGCCTAACGTGGCGACCAACAGAGGAGACACTCCATGGCTGACACCATCCACATCGGCATCCTGCTCTTCCCCGAGCTCACGCAGCTCGACGCCACGGGACCCGCACAGGTCCTGTGCCGCGTGCCCAACGCCAAGCTGCACATGATCTGGAAGACGCTCGATCCGGTTCCGACCGACGCGGGCTTCTCGATCGTGCCGACCACGACCTTCGCCGACTGCCCGCAGCTCGACGTGATCTGCGTGCCGGGCGGCGGTGGCCAGGTCGCCCTGATGACCGACGAGGAGACGCTGTCGTTCCTGCGCAAGCAGGCAGAGCGCGCGCGCTACGTCACCTCGGTCTGCACGGGCTCTCTGGTGCTGGGCGCGGCGGGCCTGCTCAAGGGCTACAAGTCGGCCTGCCACTGGTCGTCGCGCGAGTTCCTTCCGGCCTTCGGCGCGATCCCGGTCGCCGACCGGGTGGTGCGCGACCGCAATCGCGTCTCGGGCGGCGGCGTGACGGCCGGCATCGATTTCGGCCTCACCCTCGCGGCCGAACTGGCCGGCGAGGAAGTCGCCAGGTCGATCCAGCTCACGCTCGAATACGATCCGCAGCCGCCCTTTGATTCGGGCAGCCCCGAGAAGGCCGGACCGGAGCGGGTGAAGCGGCTGAAGGAGCGCATCCACGGCATGCTGCAGAAGCGCGCGGACGCCAACCAGACGGCCGCCGCGCGGCTCTCCTAGCGTAACGCGACGATGAACAGGCCCATGGCAGCGGTCGGCGCCACCGTCCGCACCGTGTTCCACATCGTCCAGCGGTCGAGATAGTGCGCCCAGAAGGTGGCAGCCTCCGGCGTTCCCGCCTGTGTCGCCGCCAGCGCATTGTTGAGCGGCACGTTGAAGACCATCGTCACGCCGATCGTGCCGACGAGATAGAGCAGGCTGCCGAGCAGGAGCAGCTTGCCGCTGCCGTCGTTCCATCGCAGGTACGCCGCGACCAGCAGCGCCAGGCACAGGATTGCCGTGCCGAAGAAGGCCAGCATGAAGCTGCGGTTGATGACGACGACGTTGATTGACTGCATGGCCCCGATGCCGTGTGCGGGCGGCACACGGCCAAGCGCCCCCATCACGAAGGACGAAAAGGCGTAGAAGATGCCGGCGACCAGCCAGCTGCCGACGGCGGC
>JAKFVZ010000338.1 GCA_021732965.1 Reyranella sp. | reverse complement strand
CAGGTGCATCTCACGGGCTATCCGGTGACCAACACGCTGATGGGCCTCGGCGCCTTCCCGGCGTCGGACAAGCAGTTCCTCGGCATGCTGGGCATGCACGGCACCTACGAAGCCAACCTGGCGATGCACGGTTGCGACGTGATGATCAACATCGGCGCGCGCTTCGACGATCGCATCACCGGCAACCTGACGAAGTTCTCGCCGAACTCGAAGAAGATCCACGTCGACATCGATCCGTCGTCGATCAACAAGAACGTCCGCGTCGACCTCGCCATCGTCGGCGACGCCGGCATCGTGCTCGAGGAACTGCTCAAGGCCTGGAAGGCCAAGCAGCCGAAGGTCGACCAGAAGGCGCTCAAGGCGTGGTGGGCCGAGATCGAGACGTGGCGCGCGCGCAACTGCCTCGCCTACAAGCCGAACAACAAGGTGATCAAGCCGCAATACGCGCTGGAGCGGCTCTATCACCACATCAAGGACAAGGACCACTACATCACCACCGAAGTGGGCCAGCACCAGATGTGGGCGGCGCAGTTCCTGAAGTTCGAGCAGCCCAACCGCTGGATGACCTCGGGCGGTCTCGGCACCATGGGCTACGGCTTCCCCGCGGCGCTGGGCGTGCAGATCGCCCATCCCGAGGCGCTGGTGATCGACGTGGCGGGCGAAGCCTCGATCCTGATGAACATCCAGGAGCTTTCGACGGCGGCGCAGTATCGCCTGCCGGTGAAGATCTTCGTGCTCAACAACCACTACATGGGCATGGTCCGCCAGTGGCAGGAGCTGCTGCATGGCGGCCGCTATTCCGAGAGCTATTCCGAATCGCTGCCCGACTTCGTGAAGGTGGCCGAGGCGTTCGGCGCCAAGGGGCTGCGTTGCGAGGATCCGGACAAGCTCGACGACACGATCAAGGAGATGATTGCGCTGAAGCATCCCGTCATCGTCGACGTCATCGTCGACGAGAAGGAGAATTGCTTCCCGATGATCCCCTCGGGTGCGGCGCATAACGAAATGCTGCTGGGTCCGGACGACAGGCAGTCCACGACGGTGTCGGAAGAAGGCATGGTGCTGGTGTGAGCAAGGATACGTCTGTGGTTGCCCACACGATCTCCGTCCTGGTGGCCAACGAGCCGGGCATCCTCGCGCGCGTGGTCGGCCTGTTTTCCGGCCGCGGCTACAACATCGAGAGCCTGACCGTCGCCGAGACCAACGCGAAGGAAAGCCAGTCGCGCATCACCATCGTGACCAAGGGCACGCCGATGATCATCGAGCAGATCAAGGCGCAGCTCGACCGTCTCGTGCCGGTCTATCGCGTGCGCGACCTCACGGTCGAAGGCCCGCACATCGAGCGCGAGCTGGCACTGGTGAAGGTGAAGGGCGTCGGCGAGAAGCGCGTCGAGGCGCTGCGCCTGGCCGACGTGTTTCGCGCCAAGGTGATCGACGCCAAGTCCGATTCCTTCGTGTTCGAGGTCACGGGCAACAGCGACAAGGTCCAGACCTTCATCGGCCTGATGGAGACGCTGGGCCTGGTCGATGTCGGCCGCACCGGCATCGTCGCGATGTCGCGCGGCGGCGAGGCGCTCTAGGCATGGAGTACGTCGCGGCCCTTGCCGGGCTCGCGGTCGTCCATCTGCTCGCGGTGGCGAGCCCCGGCCCGTCGACGGTGTTGGTCATCCAGACCGCGGCGGTCTCGGGCCGCCGCGCCGGGCTGCTCGCGGCGTTCGCCATGATGCTGGGCGCGGTCGCCTGGGCGGCTGCCGCGCTCTATGGCCTGCAGATCCTGTTCGCGCGCTTCGAATGGCTCTACGTCGCCTTCCGCATCGGCGGCGCGCTGTATCTGCTCTATCTCGCTTACATGCTGCTGCGCCATGCCGGCGCGCCGCTGCCCGAGGCCGACCCGTCGGCGGGGCGGGGAGGGGCCTGGCAGGGCTTCCTGAAGGCGCTGCTGCTGCAGCTCAGCAACCCCAAGGTCATGGTCTTCATGGGCAGCATCTTCGTCTCGCTGCTGCCCGCCCAGATGCCGTCCTGGATGGAGGCCACGGTGCTGGCCATCGTGGCGGTCAACGAGTTCAGCTGGTTCGCCCTGCTGACGCTGCTCTTCTCGGGCCAGGCGGCGCGCGCCTTCTACCGGCGAACCAAGCTCTGGCTCGACCGGTTCATGGGCGGCGCACTGGCGCTGCTGGGCCTGAAGCTGGCCTTCGACCGCTAGTAGTTCGACAGGCCCTTGATCGAAGCCACCCGGCCCTCGATCTCGGCCAGGTTGGCCGGCGTCTTGTCGATCACGAACAGCGCCTGGGTCCGGCCGTTCATCTGCAGGGGATCGCCGCCTTCGCGCTGCTGCATCTCGCCCAGGAAAGTGCCGGCCGGACGGCAGGTCGGGGTGGCGCTCAGCCCGCCGAAATTGACGCCCGGATAGCGCAGGCAGATCTGGGTGATCGGCTGGCCGCTCGAATCGCTGGTGTTCTCGACCATCCATTGGCCCTGGAAGATGCGGCGCTGGCCGACCATCCAGACGAGGTCGCGACCGTCCGCCGTCGAGTAGTGGATCTGGGCCGGGCCGTTGCCGCGGGTCCACAGCCAGGTGTGGTTGCGCATCGCCCGGGCGGCCCCGTGCAGCGTCGAATTCTCCACGGCGTAGTCGATCCCCGGCATGGCGACGGCCGGATTGGTCGGCGCGTCGGAGGGCTGCGAACAGGCAACCAGGGCGAGTGCCAGGGGCGCTAGAACGGACAGGGGGCGAAGAGACGACATAGCGGGCTTTCCTCGGGTCTACGGGGCTTGGTTGCCTGGGAGCCACGCATACCATATGTAGAAGCGCAGATGGGACATGCGATAAGGCGGGATTCGAGGCTGGTTTTTGCGGGCCGGTTTGTCTACTAACCCCCGTTCTTTGCGAGAAGTCAGCCAGGAGGAATGGCGCCAATGCGTGTCTACTACGATCGTGATGCCGACGTGAACCTGATCAAGGGCAAGAAGGTCCTTGTCGTCGGTTACGGCAGCCAGGGCCATGCCCACGCCATGAACCTCCGCGATTCGGGCGTCAAGGACGTGCGCATTGCGCTCAAGGCCGGCTCCGCCACGATCAAGAAGGCCGAGGGTGCGGGCTTCACCGTCATGACGCCGGCCGAGGGCGCCAAGTGGGCCGACATCGTGATGATGCTGACCCCGGACGAGCTGCAGTCGGACATCTACAACGCCGACCTCGACGGCAACATGAAGCAGGGTGCGGCGCTGGCCTTCGCCCACGGCCTCAACGTCCACTTCAACCTGCTGACGCCGCGCGCCGATCTCGACGTGTTCATGATCGCGCCGAAGGGCCCCGGCCACACCGTGCGCTCCGAGTATGTGCGCGGCGGCGGCGTGCCCTGCCTCGTGGCGGTGGCGGCGAACTCCTCGGGCAATGCGCTCGAGATCGCGCTCAGCTACTCGTCGGCGGTGGGCGGCGGTCGCGCCGGCACCATCGAGACCTCGTTCAAGGAAGAGTGCGAGACCGACCTGTTCGGCGAGCAGGTCGTCCTGTGCGGCGGCCTCGTCGAGCTGATCAAGGCCGGCTACGAGACGCTGGTCGAGGCGGGCTACGCGCCGGAGATGGCGTACTTCGAGTGCCTGCACGAAGTGAAGCTGATCGTCGACCTCATCTTCGAGGGCGGCATCGCCAACATGAACTACTCGATCTCCAACACCGCCGAGTACGGCGAGTACAAGACCGGCCCGCGCATCGTGACCGCCGAGACCAAGGCGGAGATGAAGCGCGTCCTCGAAGACATCCAGTCGGGCCGCTTCGCCCGCGACTGGATGCTGGAGAACAAGGTCAACCAGGCTTCCTTCAAGGCCACGCGCAAGCGCATGTCGGAGCACCCGATCGAAGAGATCGGCGAGAAGCTCCGCGCCATGATGCCGTGGATCAAGGAAAAGGCGCTGGTTGACAAGGCCAAGAACTAAGCGCTTGGAGCTAAATGGAAACGGGCCCCTCGGGGCCCGTTTTTATTTGTGTCCATGTTCAACTAACGGCCTCATCCTGAGGAGCGCTCCGCAGGAGCGCGTCTCGAAGGATGGGCACGCGCACCGCGTTTGTTGCCCATCCTTCGAGACGCATCGCTTCGCGACGCTCCTCAGGATGAGGTGGTGCAGGTCGGCTAGGGACGGGCAGCGCCTTAGATCATGTACCCGCCACCCGACGCATCGAGCATCGCGCCGGTGATGAACGACGAGTCGTCCGACAGCAGCCACAGCACCGCCTCGGCGATCTCCGCCGACCTGCCGACCCGGCCCATCGGAATCGACTTCTCGATGTTGGCGCGGAACGTGGCGTCCTTCAGGCGGCCCTCCGTCATCTCGGTCAGCACCATTCCCGGCCGCAGCGAGTTCACGCGGATGCCCTCGGCTGCGACCTCGCGGGCGAAGCCCTTGGTGAAGGCGTCGACCGCGCCTTTGCTCGCGGCATAGGCCGAGGAGCCGAGGCGTCCGCCGAATGTCGCCGCCATCGACGAGACGTTGACGATCGCGCCGCCCTTGCCGCCATGTTTCGTCGACATGCGCCGGGCCGCCTCCCGGCAGCACAGCATCAGCCCTGTGACGTTGGTGGCAAACAGGTTGGCCAGCACCGCGGCGTCGTATTCGTCGACCCGGCCACGCTTGCCGTTGGTGCCGGCGCTGTTCACCAGATGGGTGATCGGCCCCAGCGCCTTCTCGGTCTCCTCGAACAGCCGCACGATGTCGGCCTCGCGCGACATGTCGCCGGGCAGGGCGATGGCCTTGCCGCCTCTGGCCTCGATGTCGGCGACCACCTGTTTGGCCTGGGAGTCGCGGGTCCGGTAGTTGATGGCGATGCCGTAGCCGCGCGTCGCGGCCTGGCGGGCGGTCTCGGCGCCGATGCCCGAGGCGCCGCCGGTGATCAGGAGGGTTTTGCTCATGGCGCGATGATATAGTGTGGGCAACGCTTCGGGAGGAAAAAGCATGAAGGCCGCCGTTCTGTTCAAGCCCAACGAGCCACTCCAGGTCGTGGAGTGCGAACTCGATCCGCCCAAGGCACAGGAAGTGCGCGTCAGGATGAAGGCGTCGGGCGTCTGCCAGAGCGACTGGCACATCATGAACGGCGACTGGCCCTCACCGATGCCGATCGTGCCGGGCCACGAGGCGGCGGGCGAGATCCTCGAATGCGGTCCGGGCGTCACCACGGTGAAGCCGGGCGATCATGTGATCTTCTCGTTCCGGCCCCATTGCGGGCGCTGCCGCTACTGCTCGCAGGGCCGCACGGTGCTGTGCATCGGCCGCGCGTCGGTGCCGCCGGGCGCGCAGCATGACGGCACGCTGCGGCTGAAGCACAAGGGCGAGGGCATCAACCAGATGGCCCGCATCGGTACCTTCGCTGAAGAAGTCGTGGTGCCGGAGGAGATGGTGGTGCCGATCCGCAAGGACATGCCGTGGGCTCAGGCGGCGCTGGTCGGCTGCTGCGTCGCGACCGGCGTCGGCGCCGTGACGCGTCACGCGAAGATCGAGGCGGGCTCGACCGTGCTGGTGATCGGCTGCGGCGGCGTCGGCCTCAACGCCGTGCAGGGCGCGATGCTCTCGGGCGCCAGCAAGATCATCGCGGCCGACATCCTCGACAACAAGCTCGAGATGGCGAAGACGTTTGGCGCCACGCACACGATCAACACCGCGACCGACAACGACCCGGTCAGAAAGGTGAAGGAGATCACCGGCGGACTGGGCGTCGACTACTCTTTCGACGCGGTGTCGGTCGGCGCCACGCAGGCGCTGGCCTTCGACGCGCTGGCGCCGGGTGGCCATGGCGTTGCGGTCGGCATCTCGGCGGCCACGGCGAAGGCACAGTATTCGCCGATGATGATGGTGTTCGGCGAGAAGACGATGAGCGGCACCTTCTACGGATCGGTTCGCCCCGACCTCGATTTCCCGGTGCTGGTCGACCACTACATGAACAAGCGCCTGAACATCGACGGGCTGATCAGCCGCACCTACCGGCTCGACGAGATCAACGAGGGCTTCAAGCGCATGATGGCGGGCGAAGTCGCGCGCGGCGTCGTGGTGTTCGACTGATCATGTCTCTCTACGAAATCCTCGTCTTCGTCGCTCTCGCCGGTGTCGGCGGCTGGGCCTACTACCTCTATCGCCAGGACACGAAGCCGAAAGAATGAGTGCCCTCGACGAGTTCGGCCTGACCGACGAGCAGGTCCTGATCCGGCGCAACGTCGCGGAACTGCTGGCCCGCGTGCTGCCGCCGGAAGACATCCGCAAGCTCGACGAGGAGTCGGCTTTTCCGCACGCGGCGTTCGATGCGCTCGCGCAGGCGGGCTACATGGCGCTGCCCTACGACCCCGCCTATGGCGGCATGGGCGGCAGCCGCAAGGATCTTGTCGTGCTGGTCGAGGCGCTGGCGCGTCACTACAGCGGCGCGTCCTCGCTCTATCTGCCGACCGTCGTCTATGGCGGCATGCACCTGCAACTCACGGCGGGCGAGCATCTGCGGCGGCGCTACCTGCCGGAGATCTGTGCCGGCAAACTCAAGTCGGCCTTCGCGCTGTCGGAGCCCGACACCGGCTCCGACGCGTCGGGCATCAAGACGCGCGCGGTGCGCGACGGCAACGGCTACCGGCTCACCGGGCAGAAGCTCTACATCAGCGCCGCGCACGTCGCGGACTATCTGATGGTGGTGGCCAAGACCGACAGCGAGGCACGGCACAAGGGCGTGACGCTGTTCTGGGTCGATGCTCGCGCACCCGGCCTCACGATGCAGCCGCTGCCGACGCTCGGCCGGCGCACGACGCACGCCAACGAGATCTTCTTCGATGGCGTATTCGTGCCGGCCGACCATGTGATTGGCGAGGAGAATCGCGGCTGGTCCGGCCTGATGAAGGGGCTGAACCTCGAGCGGCTGTGTCTCGCCGCGCAAGCCTGCGGCAACATGCATTTCGCCATCGAGTACGCCAAGCGCTTCGCGCAGGAGCGCATCCAGTTCGGCCAGCCGATCTCGAAGTTCCAGGCGATCCAGCACAAGTTCGCCGACATGCGCATTGCGCTGCGCACGACCCAGGCGCTGACCTACCGCCTGGCCGACATGCTCGATGCCGGCCTCGATCCGGTCGAGGAGACGGCGATCGCCAAGATCCAGGGCACCGACGGCGAGTTCAAATGCGCCCATCTCGCCATGGAGATCATGGGCGGCGCCGGCTACACGATGGCGCACGACATCCAGCGCCTGTTCCGCGACGTGCGCGTCGGCTCGATCGGCGGCGGCACCAACGACATCCAGCGCAACACCATCGCCAAGATGATGGGCCTGTGAAGTGCGCAAGATCGGCGCGATCCTCACCCTGAGGAGGCGCGAAGCGCCGTCTCGAAGGGTGACTTCACGAATGATGTGCGTGTTGCGCACCCTTCGAGACGCGGTCCTGCGGACCGCTCCTCAGGGTGAGGCCGGTCGTTTGCTTGTGAGCGTGTCTTAATGCGCAAGATCGGCGACGCGTCGTTCTTTCGCATCGTCGATCGTCTGCTCGAACCCGGCACGTCGCGCGCGCTTAAGACGTCGTGGAACATCGACGGCGTCGAGTGGCAGCGCGAGCGGCACTCTTACGCCGGCGCCGGCCACGGCTTCACCGTCGAGGTGACCACCGGGCGCGCCACCGGCACTGCGCCCTGGACGATGCTCGTCGTGAAGGAATACTGGCGCTCGGGACGCGGCGAGGAGCTGAGGTCGCATCAATGGGCGCATATCGAGGCCGGCCGCCGCGCCGATGTCGTGGCCTGGCTCGAACGGCAGGAGCGCCGGCTGGCGAGCGCCTGAAGCACCCGCGGCGCGCAACTTTTCAGTCGCGACGAATCGCGAACGAGCACAAACAGTGACCATGGGTGCGGCCGTTTGAATCGCCTTGCGAGCCTTGCCTTGCCGGTCTAAACCCGGTCGCACCTCGGCGCTGGACCTTGGAATAGCGCCAATAAATCAAGATTTCGCCGTAATTACAGAGACTTAACTCAATGCTGTCGCGCGTCATCGGGCTATTTTCGGCGGACATGGGCATCGACCTCGGCACGGCCAATACGTTGGTCTACGTGAAGGGTCGGGGCATCGTTCTCAATGAACCGTCCGTCGTGGCC
>JAKFVZ010000556.1 GCA_021732965.1 Reyranella sp. | reverse complement strand
TCGTGTCGAGCGGCTGCGGCAGGCGGCGCAGGGTCCACTGGACGGTGCGCACGACGAAGCGCTGCGAGGCGACCAGCATGCGAAGCTGCGCCTCGGCCTTGAGCTGGCCGTCGAGCGCCTCGATGTAGGCCCACAGGTCGCGCAGCTTCCAGGCGTCGCGCACGACGGTGAAGGCCTGGGCGATGGGCGCGGCCGTGGCGCCGGTCCGCTGCGCGACGGTGTGCACGAAGGTCGGGCCGCAGCGGTTGACCAGCGAGTTCACGACCTGAAGCGCTGTGATCTCGCGGCGCAGGCGATGTCCCCGGAGGGCGACCGCATGCTTCTCCTGCAGCGGCGCCGGGAAGTAGCGCAGCAGCTCCTCCTCCAGGCGCGGATCGTCGGGCAGGTCGGAGGCCAGGATCTCCTCGTGAAGGTCGATCTTGGCGTAGGCCAGCAGCACGCACAGTTCGGGGCGCGTCAGCGGCTGGCGGTTCTGCGCGCGCACGCGCATCGCCGCCGAGTCGGGCAGGTATTCGACGGCACGGTCGAGCCGGCCCTTGCGCTCCAGCGCGCGCATGAAGCGTTCGAGGCGATCATGCTCCTCGGCCGCCTGGCCCTCGGCGACGCTGATCGCCTGGCTCTGCTGGTAGTTGTGGCGCAGCACCAGGGTCGCGATTTCGTCGGTCATGGAGAAGAGCAGCGGATCTCGCGCCTCGACCGTGAGCACCCCCGAGGCGATGGCGCCGCCGGTCGCGATCTTGATGTTGACCTCGTGGTCGGACGTGTCGACGCCTGCCGAATTGTCGAGCGCGTCGGTGTTGATCCTGCGCCCCGCGAGGGCGGCTTCGACGCGACCGCGCTGCGTGAAGCCGAGATTGGCGCCCTCGCCGATCACGCGCGCGCGCACCTGCGCGGCATCGATGCGGACGGAATCGTTGGCGCGGTCGCCGGCATCGGCGTTGGTCTCGCTCGACGCCTTCACATAGGTGCCGATGCCACCGAAATAGAGGAGGTCGACCGGCGCCGTCAGGATGGCGCGCAGCAGGTCGAGCGGCGCCATGGCCGGCGCCTCGATGCCCAGCACCGCGCGCGCCTCGGGCGACAGCGTCACCGACTTGGCCGCCCGGTCGATGATCGCCCCGCCGGCTGACAGCAGGCTCTTGTCGTAGTCCATCCATGACGAGCGTGGCAGGGCGAACAGCCGCTGCCGCTCGGCGAAGCTGGTCGCCGGATCGGGCGAGGGATCGATGAAGATGTGGCGATGGTCGAACGCCGCCACCAGCTTGATGTGGGCCGACAGCAGCATGCCGTTGCCGAACACGTCGCCTGACATGTCGCCGACGCCTGCGACGGTGAACGGCATCTCCTGGATGTCCTGGCCCAGTTCGCGGAAGTGGCGCTTCACCGATTCCCACGCGCCACGCGCGGTGATGCCCATCTTCTTGTGGTCGTAGCCGGCCGAGCCGCCCGAGGCGAAGGCATCGTCGAGCCAGAAACCGTAGTCGCGGGCCAGCGCGTTGGCGATGTCGGAGAAGGTGGCGGTGCCCTTGTCGGCGGCGACCACGAGATAGGGGTCGTCGGCGTCGTGGCGCACCACGTCGACCGGCGGCACGATGCCGCCTTCGGCATAGTTGTCTGTGATGTCGAGCAGGCCGCGGATCAGCGTCTGGTAACAGGCGATGCCCTCGGCCTGGACCTGCTCGCGCGTGCCGTTGACCGGCGGCTGCTTCACGTAGAAGCCGCCCTTGGAGCCGACCGGCACGATGACGGCGTTCTTCACCATCTGCGTCTTCATCAGGCCGAGGATCTCGGTGCGGAAATCCTCGCGGCGGTCGGACCAGCGGATTCCACCGCGCGCGACGCGTCCGCCGCGCAGGTGGATGCCCTCCATGCGCGGGCTGTAGACGAAGATCTCGACCAGCGGCCGCGGCGCCGGCAGCTCGTCGATCGCACGGCTGTCGATCTTGAAGGAGATCCAGTCCTTGGTGCCGCCCGACTGCCAGTAATTGGTGCGCAGCGTGCAGAGCACGGCATTGTGGAAACGCCGCAGGATGCGGTCCTCGTCGAGCGTGCCGACCGCTTCGAGCGCGGTCGCGAACTCCGTCTCGATCGCGGCGATCCTGTTGCCGCGGTCATCGGCAGCGGCATCGCCCAGCGACGGATCGAAACGCGCCCTGAAGAGGTCGACCACCAGGCGCGCCACCGTCGGGTAGGCGGCGAGCGCACGTTCCATGTATTCCTGGCTGAACGGAATGCCGGCCTGTCGCAGATACTTCGCATAGGCGCGCACGATGGCGACCTCGCGCCAGGCCAGTCCGGCGCCGAGCACGAGCCTGTTCAGCCCGTCGTTCTCGAGCGTGCCCGCGCGCAGCTTCTCGATCGCCTCGACGAAGCGCGGTCCCGCGGCGTCGAGATCGACGGGCGACTTGTCCGCGGTTTCCACGCGCAGCACCTGCATGGCCACGCCATGGCTCTGATCGTCGCCGCCCTCCTTGCGCAGCAGGAACGGCGCCTCGCTGATGACGCGCAGGCCGAGGTTTTCGGCGAGCGGCAGGATGTCGGACAGCGCGATCGGCTTGCGCGGATGGAACAGGCGGAGCGCGAAGCGATGTGCCGGCATGCCGCTCCGTCGGCCGACCTGCACGCCGAAGTCCGCGCCGTCCACGAAGCGCTGCAGTTGCGCGATATCGCCGAGAGCCTGTGCCGCGTCGAAGGTCTCCCGATAGACGGCGGGAAACCAGTCGCGCCAGCGACGGGCGGCGGCACGGCCCTCGGCTTCGCCGAATTTGGCCTGAAGGGCGGCGCGCAACCGGTCGTTCCACGAGGTCGCCGCGTCCATCAACGCGCGTTCGAGCTCGGCGAGATCGGGGCCCGCCTGCTCCGGCGCATGGAGCTTCAGCGTGTAGAGCGACTGGACCAGCGCGGAATTGCTGCCGACCGAGGAGGCGACAGAAGTGACGTGGCCGTTCCAGGCCTTCTCGAGGATGCTCGCGAAGCGCGCCGAGAGCGTCTCGTCGAAGCGCTCGCGCGGCACGAAGACCAGCGCGGCGGCGAAGCGGCCGACCGTGTCCAGGCGCGAGAACAGCGCGACGCGCCTTCTTTCCTGAAGCTGCAGGATGCCCAGCACATGGTCGTACAGCGTATCCTCGTCGACCTGGAACAGCTCGTCCCGCGGATAGGCATCGAGGATCGCCAGCAGCGTCTTGCCGTCATGTCCGTGGCGATCGAAGCCCGACCGTCGCAACAGGCTCTCGATCCGGCCGCGCAGCAACGGCACGTCGTGAACCGGCGCGTGATAGGCCGCAGAGGTGAACAGGCCGACCAGCCGGTGTTCGCCGGTGACGCGACCGTCGGCGTCGCAGGTCTTCACGATCACGCAATCCATCGCGCCGCTGCGATGGACCAGCGATTGCCGGTCGGTCTTCACGACCAGGATGTTGTGCGGTCCGCGCGCGAAGCGGGCCATCGCCTCGCCGCTGCCGACTCCGGGCTCGAACAGGCGCACCTCGTCGCGGCGCAGGATGCCCAGCGCCGATCCCGGCACGATCTCGTAGCGCAAGCCGGCGGGCTGGCTCGCATCCTCGACATAGCGGTAGCGGCGATGACCGAGGAAGGTGAAATGGTTGGCCTCGAGCCAGCGCAGGAAATCCTCGTACTCGGCCAGGTTCGGCGCGTGGCCGGGCGCGAGGTCGAGGATGGCGTCGAGGCAGGCGCGGCGCATCGCACGCCAGTCGTCGACCGCGACGCGCACCTCGGCCAGCACGCGGGTCAGCGCCGCGGCGATCTCGTCCAGCAGCACCGGATCGGTCTGGCGATCGATCTCGATGTGCATCATCGATTCGGCGCGCGCGCGTTCGCCGGTTTCGAGCGCGATGCCCACCAGATCGCCGTCGAGATCGCGCCGCGCCGCCATCACCGGATGGGCGAGCAGGTGGACGGAAATCTCCCGGCGATTGAATTCGTTGGTGATCGAATCGACCAGGAACGGCATGTCGTCGTTCACGATCTGCACGATCGTGTGACGGCTCTCGAAGCCGTGGTCGTCGAGTGCCGGATTGAAGATCCTTATCTTGGCGACACCGGGCAGGCGGCGGCGCGCGAACGAGAGGAGCGAGATCGCCGCCGCGGCCCGCTGCTCTACCGGCGCGGCCGCCAGATCCTTGTCGGATACGCGACTGAACAGGCGGCGTGCGAATTGTGCGGCTTCCTCGCCGCCGGGCTGAAGGGCGGCGGCGCAGATGGCGTCCAGCCCATAGACACGCGGCGTCGACGAATTGGCCATATTTTGTGCATTCCTCGCGAATCCGGGACGGATGTTACGCCTGACCATGACATTCTGACGACGGAGTCTTAGCGAAGCCGAGAATGCCCACCGAATCGCGGCTTTGGCGAGGTGGTCCCGCGCGGGCGAGCCGATTCGCTGCGGTTTCTGTCCCAGGTCCACGGAATCCGCGGGGAAGCGCGTTTTGTTCTCCTGTTATGCTGCATCTGCGAAGGTGAAAAACGGGTGCTTGAAACAGAATTTCAAACCGATTTTTCGCCCGATCTTTCAAGAGGTTAACCAACCATTCTTGAGATTCACATACGGGGAATAAATTTCGCAATGACAGGGTCGGCGCCACGCGTACTATCTATGGATAGTGGGGAGAGACGAACCGCTCCCTACATCTAGGTGTCTTCCACAGAGTGTTCTATCCACAACTGTGGACAAAAAGAAAAAGGGGACCGCAAGTGTTTGATGTCGTTCAAGTTCGAAGCGGTGCGCGGGTTGTTACCGATTCATCGCGCGATGCCCGCCTGACCGTTTTCGGCAAGGCCACGCTGAACGACCGGTATCTGCTGCCGGGCGAAAACTACCAGGACATGTTTGCGCGAGTCGCCTCGGCCTATGCCGACGACGACGCCCATGCCCAGCGTCTCTACGACTACATCAGCAATCTCTGGTTCATGCCGGCCACGCCCGTGCTGAGCAACGGCGGCACCAGCCGCGGCCTGCCGATCTCGTGCTTCCTCAACGAGGCGAACGACAGCCTCGAAGGCATCGTCGGGCTGTGGAACGAGAACGTGTGGCTGGCCTCGCGTGGCGGCGGAATCGGCTCCTACTGGGGCAATCTCCGTTCGATCGGCGAAAAGGTCGGCATTAACGGCAAGACCTCGGGTGTGGTCCCGTTCATCCGCGTGATGGACTCGCTCACGCTCGCGATCAGCCAGGGCTCGCTGCGTCGCGGCTCGGCCGCCGTCTACCTGCCGGTGAACCATCCCGAGATCGAGGAGTTCATCGAGATCCGCCGCCCGACCGGCGGCGACCCCAATCGCAAGGCGCTGAACCTGCACCACGGCCTCCTGATCTCCGACGCCTTCATGCGCGCGGTGGAGAACGACGAGGAGTGGGCGCTGGTCAGCCCGAAGGACGGCGCCGTCCAGCGCACCGTCTCGGCGCGCCATCTGTGGATCCGCATCCTGACGGCCCGCGTCGAGACCGGCGAGCCGTACCTCGTGTTCGTGGATCACGTGAACAACGCCCGGCCCGAGCACCACAAGCTCGCCGGCCTCGAGGTCAAGACCTCGAACCTGTGCAGCGAGATCACGCTGCCCACCGGCATCGACCATCACGGCAAACAGCGCACCGCCGTCTGCTGCCTGTCGTCGCTCAACCTCGAGACCTATCTCGAGTGGCACGAGCATCCGCACTTCATCGAGGACGTGATGCGCTTCCTCGACAACGTGCTGCAGGGCTTCATCGACACCGCCGGCTCCGACTTCGCGCGCGCGACCTATGCCGCGATGCGCGAGCGTTCGGTCGGCCTCGGCGTGATGGGCTTCCACTCCTTCCTGCAGGCCAACGGCATCCCGCTCGAATCGGTGATGGCCAAGGTGTGGAACAAGAAGATGTTCAAGCACATCCGCGCCCATTGCGACGAAGCGTCGACGACGCTCGGCAAGGAGCGCGGCGCGTGCCCGGATGCCGCCGACTTCGGCTTCCAGGACCGCTTCTCCAACAAGCTCGCGATCGCGCCGACCGCATCGATCTCGATCATCTGCGGCGGCGCCTCGCCCGGCATCGAGCCGTCGGCGGCCAACGTCTACAACCACAAGACCCTCTCGGGCTCCTTCGTGGTGCGCAACCCGTACCTCGAGAAGGTCCTGGCCCAGAAGGGCAAGAACGACGAGGACACCTGGACGGCGATCATGACCGACCAGGGCTCGGTGCGAAATCTCGACTGCCTCGACGATCACGAGAAGGCGGTGTTCAAGACCGCGTTCGAAATCGACCAGCGCTGGCTGATCGAGCATGCCGCCGACCGGACGCCCTATATCTGCCAGAGCCAGTCGCTGAACATCTTCCTGCCGGCCGACGTGCACAAGCGCGACCTGCACCAGATCCACATGATGGCGTGGAAGCGCGGCGTGAAGAGCCTCTACTACTGCCGCTCCCTGTCCATCCAGCGCGCCGAGAGCGTCGCGGGCGAAGCCCTCGCCGCACCGCTCGGCGACCATGCCCTTACGGCGCCCAAGACCGATGCTCCCTCTCCTCTGTTCCCCGGAACGCCGCCGGCACAGAGCAATGACTACGAAGAATGTCTTAGCTGCCAGTAAACGAGCGTTGTTCCCCTGTCGCGTTCCCGGCGTTCGGGACCGCGACAGGGGATTTTAATTTCAAGAGACCCCATTCATTCGCCCGACATATTGGACGCCCGCGCCATGTCACTCCTCGACGCCAAGCCGATCTACAAGCCGTTCCACTATCCCTGGGCCTACGACGCCTGGCTGACGCAGCAGCGCATCCACTGGCTGCCCGAGGAAGTGCCGCTGGCCGACGACGTGAAGGACTGGCGCAACAAGCTCACCGACAGCGAGCGCCATCTGCTGACGCAGATCTTCCGCTTCTTCACCCAGGCCGATGTCGAGGTGAACAACTGCTACATGCGGCACTACAGCCGCGTCTTCAAGCCGACCGAAGTGCAGATGATGCTGGCCGCCTTCTCGGCGATGGAGACGGTGCACGTCGCCGCCTACAGCCACCTGCTCGACACGATCGGCATGCCCGAGACCGAGTACTCCGTCTTCCTCACCGTCAAGGAGATGAAGGACAAGTACGACTACATGCAGGGCTTCAACGTCGACTCGAAGGCCGACATCGCCAAGACCCTGGCCGTGTTCGGCGCCTTCACCGAGGGCCTGCAGCTGTTCGCCAGCTTCGCGATGCTGATGAACTTCCCGCGCTTCAACAAGATGAAGGGCATGGGCCAGATCGTGACCTGGTCGGTGCGCGACGAGACGCTGCACTGCAATTCGATGGTCAAGCTGTTCCGGACCTTCATCCAGGAGAACCCCGAGATCTGGACCGAGGAGCTGCAGCGCGAGATCTACGTCGCCTGCTCGACCATCGTCGACCACGAGGACGCCTTCATCGATCTTGCCTTCGAACTGGGCGGCATCGAGGGCATGACCGCCGTCGACGTGAAGCGCTACATCCGCTACATCGCCGACCGCCGCCTGACCCAGCTCAGCCTCCAGCCGATCTATCGCGCGGACGCCAAGAATCCGCTGCCGTGGATGGACCAGATGCTCAACGCCATCGAGCACACCAACTTCTTCGAGAACCGCTCGACCGAATACTCCAAGGCGTCGACGCGCGGCACCTGGGACGAGGCGTTCAGCTGACGCTTCACTGAGATGCTACGGAAATCCGGACCAGTTCCGGCCTCCGTAGTACAGGCGAAGGATCGTGACTTCCCTCGCCGAGACCGTGAAGGCAATTGCGATGCGGCGCTCAAAGCCCGTGACACGCAAACCTGGGCGTATGTCATCTCGTCGTTGACCGCGTTCACCACTCGTCTCGAAGCCGATGCAATAGGCTTCGAGACGATCGATATAGGCCAGCGCCGCGTCGATGCCGGCGCGCTCGGCAATCCAGTCACCCAATTGAATGAGATCGTCGCGTGCTTCCGGCGCGAAAGTGACCGTGCGTCGCTTCAACGGCGCGCCTTGCGTTTGGGCGTATAACGGGCGCGGGCTTCGGAGAAGACGGACTTGGCCGGGAGCTTGCGCTCCGGGTTCGCCTTCATCTCGTCATGGACGGGCGCAACCTCGTCGCGCAGCCAGCGCTCGACGGCGGCATCGCGTT
>JAKFVZ010000558.1 GCA_021732965.1 Reyranella sp. | reverse complement strand
GCCACAGACTGCTCCGGAAGGCCGTCGAACAGTTCCTTCTCAGGCATCAAAACCTCCACCGAAGTCGCTTCGATGGAATCATCTCTGCCGGGAATCCGAAAGACAAAGATTCACAAATTCTGAGGAGTAGCGCGCAGCGCTGCGTCTCGAAGGATGGGAACGCGCACTACCTTTGTAGCCCATCCTTCGAGACGGTCGCTCCGCGACCTCCTCAGGATGAGGTGGTATCGAAATGCTGGCGCACGCGAACGGCGGAGTGTTCGAGGAGCAGGCGGGCGGCACGCTCCGCCTCCTCCGCGTCGCCGGCCGAGACGCGATCGGCGAGCCGTCGCCAGTCGGACGCCGACTCCGCGCGTCCTGCCTGGGTGAGGAAGCTGCTGGCCTGGCCGCGGATGAGCTGCCACATGCCCATGCCGGCCAGCCGCTTGTACATGTCGGGCAGATGGGTGTTGCCGCAGCGCTCCGTCAGGAAGGTCTGGATGCGCACCGACTGGGTCGCGAAATCCTGCGGTGACGTGTCGGGCTTCGCCGCCAGCCCTTCCAGATCGACGACCAGCGCCTCCAGGTCGGCCCGCTGTGCCGGACCGGCCTGCCGCGTGTACCGGCCCGCCGCGGTCGAGAGCAGCGCGGCACGCAGTTCGAACAGGTCGTCGAGATCCTGGCGCGAGAACTCCGCGATCCGTGCGCCCGAGCGCGGGATGCGCACGACATAACCCTGCCGCGCCAGCGCAATCAGCGCCTCGCGCACCGTGGCGCGGCTGACCGCATGGGTCTGGGCCAGCAGTTCCTCCTTCAGCCGGTCACCCGGCTTGAGGCGGCCCGTCATGACGTCCTCCAGCACGCGCTCGGCCAGCCGTTCAGGCAGCGACTTCACGAGCTTTCCGAGCGGCATCTCCGGCGGGGGGCTGGCGTCCATGCGACGATCCCTATCTTGTCTGACAATAAACAGTATATTGACCGATTATCGGTCCATTGGGTAGGCTGGCCGTCAGGGAGAACTCACATGAACTCACTCGAAATCACCCCTCTGGGATTTGCGGCAGGCGCCCAAATCCGCGGCATCGATCTTCGCAGGCCCCTGACCAACTCGCAGCACGAGGAGATCAACAAGGCCTGGCTCGAGCATATCGTGCTCGTCTTTCCGGAACAGGACCTGACGCCGGAGGAGCAGATCGCCTTCTCCCGCCGGTTCGGCGTGCTCGACAACCACGATTCGCAGGCACCCTCGACGCTGCATCCCGACCATCGCGAGATCCTTGTCCTGTCCAACAAGATGGTCGGCGGCAAGAAGTCGGGCACCTACAATTCGGGCCGCAACTGGCACACCGACCTCAGCTACACGTCCCGCCCCGCCAAGGGCGCGGTCCTGCACTGCAAGGAGAAGCCGCCGGTCGGCGGCGACACGATGTTCGCCAATCTCTACCTCGCGCTCGAGACGCTGACGCCGCCGATCCGCGCGCTGATCGACAATCTCGAGGCGGTGCATGACGTCTCGATGGTGCGTGGCATCGAGCAGCGCGATCCCACGGTCGTCGCCGAGATGAAGCGACGCAATCCGCCGATCATCCATCCGGTCGTGCGCACGCATCCCGAGACCGGCCGCAAGTCGCTGCTGGTCAACCAGCGCATCCGCCGCTTCCTCGGCATGTCCGACGAGGAAAGCCAGAGCCTGCTCGCGATGCTGAACGCCCACGCGACATCGCCGGAGTTCGTCTATCGCCACCGTTGGAGCCTGGGCGACGTGGTGATGTGGGACAATCGCTGCAGCTGCCACGTGGCGCTGGGCGACTTCGACCAGACCAAGCCCCGCGTGATGTACCGCTGCTCGCTCGAAGGAGAGGTCGAATCCGGGCGCGTCGCCGACAATACCGTGGGCGCCGATCGCGAATCGATGTTGCAGGCGGTCGCCGCCGTTTCCTGACGCGAGCCGCAAAGGCTCGGCCACAAGACAAGAAGACGAATCGGGAGGATGAAAATGTTGCGTTCGAAGTTCATGGGACTGCTTGCCGGCAGCCTGCTCGCCCTTGCCTTGCCTGCCGCCGCCCAGACGCCGGCCTTTCCCGACAAGTCGATCCGCCTGGTGGTCGGCTTCCCGCCGGGCGGCGCGACCGATGTGATCGCCCGCCTGATGGCGCAGGGCCTCACGACCGAACTCGGCCAGAACGTCCTGGTCGAGAACAAGGGCGGAGCGAGCGGCATCATCGCTTCGGAAATGATCGTGAAGTCGCCGCCCGACGGCTACACGCTGCTGTTCGCGCCGAGCTCGCATGCGACCCTGGGCGCCCTCTACCCGACTCTGTCCTTCGATCCGCTGAAGGACTTCACGCCGATCGCCACCGTGGCGCGCACGCCCTACCTGCTCGTCGTGCATCCCGATCTCGGCGTGAAGACGGTGGCCGACCTCATCGCGCTCGCCAAGTCCAAGCCTAACGGCATCGCCTACGCATCCACCGGCATGGGTACGGCGCAGCATCTCGCAGGGGAAATCCTGCAGCGCACCGCCGGGGTCCAGATCCTGCACGTACCCTATCGCGGCAGCGGCGCGGTGCGCGCCGACATCCTCGCCGGCCGCATCCAGACGATGTTCGACAACGTCGCTGTCATGATGCCTTACGTGCAGCGTGGCGAGATGCGCGCGCTCGCGGTGACCGGCCCGAAGCGCAGTACGCTGGCGCCCGATCTGCCGACCCTGCGTGAACTGAACCTCGCCGCCGCCGAGATTGAGGGATGGTTCATCGTGCTCGGCCCGGCCGGCGTGCCGGAGCCCGTGGTGAAGCGCCTTAACGATGCTGTGAACAAGGTCCTTGCCCAGCCGGCCACGGCCGAGCGCCTGGCGACGCTCGGCGCCGAGCCTCTTTCGGGTCCGCCGCAGGATGTCGTCACCCTCGTCGGCAACGACCGCGACCGCTGGGGCAAGGTCATCCGCGAAGGCAACATCAAGCCGGAGTGATCAGCGCGGCTGTGACAAGCGATCGTCACCGCCGTGTAACCTCTGGAAATCGAACGGGGCCTTCCCAGATGGAGATCGCTTAATCGCGTTCACCAACCTGGATATTCAGCCCATGTCGAAGAGTTTGTTCACGCTTGCTGCGGCCCTGGTCGGGGTTGCGCTTGCTCCCGCTCAGGCGGCGAGCCTGCCCAGCATCCATGACGCCTACGGCGAAGAAGATCACGATATCGCGAACTGTGCGGCAGAAGTGCCGCGCAACGACGTCCAACTCGCGAGCGGCCGTATCGTTGCGATCGATCCCGCAGCCGGCCGCATCACGCTCGACTATCGCCCGTTGCCGCTTCTTCCCGAAGGCGGGGTCAGGATCTTCACCGTGGAAGATCCTGCCAGCCTGAAAGGTCTGAGTGCCGGTGATCGCGTCCGGTTCGAGGTCGAGCGCGAAGGCCGCGGCTTCGTCGTGACGCGTCTCGAAAACAGCAACTAGTCAGGACGCTAGCCGCTTGCGGGCCTGACGCAACAGTTCGCCGTCGCTCGGTTCGTCCATCGCCTCCACCCCGACCAGCTTCTTTGCGAGCTGCTCGGCGTGGCCGACGCGGACATACTTCTCGAAGTCCTGGCGAGGCCCCTGAGGGCCGGCGATCATCCAGCCCTCGACTTCGGTGAGTTCGGCAAGAATCGCCTCGAAATATTCGCGATCGTCGCGAACCCGCCCATTACCTTCGGCCTTGACCTCGCATTTCTCCACTTCACCGGAGCCGAAGCGGAAGATGTGGGCTTCGCTGGCGTTCAGCCAGACGGCGGCGTGCGGCGCGCTCACATGCCCCTCCCGCGTTCCTCGGCGCCCTGATTGTGCTCGCCGCCCGGCTGGGCGATCTCGCGCAGGGCATTGCCGACCTTCCGCCCGTCGTTTTCGTGCGAGGCGACGTCGGCCAGCGACAGGATGCCGACGAGCCGCTTGTCGCGATCGACGACCGGCAGGCGTCGGACCTGAAGTTCGCCCATGTTCCTGGCGACATGCGCAGTGTCTTCGTCGACGAAGCAGTACTTCACGTCCTGGCTCATGATCTCGCTCACGGCGGTACCGGGACCCTTGCCCTCGCCAATGGCGCGTACGGCGATGTCCCGGTCGGTGATCATCCCGACTAGCCTGTCCTCGTCGCCGACCGGCAGCAAGCCGGCATCGATCGCCAGCATCATTCTCGCCGCGTCCTCGATCGTGTGATCGGGGCGCGCAACGCATACATCGCGGGTCATGGCATCGCTCACTCGCATGGCCTCGTTCCTTTCTCGTTGGGTTCAGTTGGGGAACGCCGCGCTGAAGAAGCCGGTTGCACCCCTTTCCATCCCGCGAAAGGCATCGCTTATTTGAGTGGCCCTCCACGGTTCGTCGGCCGATGCTTTGCGCAATCAACCGGAGGAAATCATCGTGGCGCAACGGCGAACATTCATACTGGGGACACTTGCCACGGTCGCTTCGGCGACCGGATTCGGCGCCCGGGCGCAGGCCTTCCCGACCAAGCCCATTCGCTTCATCGTGCCCTTTGCCGCCGGCGGAAATGCCGACGTGACAGCACGTCTGGTCAGCGAGGGGATGTCGCGCAAACTCGGCCAGCCCGTCATCGTCGACAACCGGCCAGGTGCGGGTGGCGTCGTCGGACAGGAAATGGTGCTGCAGGCACCGGCCGACGGCTACACGATGGTGATCGGCGCGTTCGGCACGCTCTACGTTTCGCCGCTGATGGCCGGCAAGCCGTCGATGGTGCCGTCGTTCGCACCGGTGAGCATGCTGAGCACGGTGCCGATGATCGTCGTCGTGCCGGCCAACAGCCGTTTCACCGATTTCCAGTCGCTGCTGGCGGCGGCCAAGGCCAAGCCCGGCACGATCAGCATGGGACACGCCGGCAACGGCACGCCCAATCACACCGACATCCTGCGCATCCAGGAGAATGAGAAGGTCAGCTTCTCGATCGTGCCATACCGCGGCTCCGGCGTCGGACTGAACGACGTCCTCGCGGGCCAGATCGACAGTTACGTCGATCAGCTCAGCAGTTCGCTGCCCCATCTGCAGTCGGGCAAGCTGCGCGCGCTCGTCGTCATCGGCGAGAAGCGCACGCCCGAACTGCCCAACGTGCCGACACTGGCGGAAGTCGGTTGCACGGCCTTCGACGGCGGCACCACGCTCGGGATCTTCGTGCGTCAGGATACGCCGGCGCCGATCATCGCAACGCTGAACGCAGCGGCGGTGGCGGCGCTCGCCGATGCCGCGATCCGCCAGAAGTTCGTCGACCTCGGCGCGACGGTCCGACCGTCCACCCCCGCCGAGTTCGGCGCCTTCATGAAGACGGAGGAGGCCGGGATCGGCGATCTCGCCAGGAAGGGACTGTTGAAGCCCGAGTAGTCGGACTACCGGCTCTTCGCCTTGCCCTGGCCCTTCGGATCGCCCGCCTTGCCTTTGGCTTCGGCGGCTTCGAGGGCGCCGGCTTCCTCGGAGTCGAGGGCCTGCACGGCCTCGCGGGCTGCATCGTCGACGTTGCCCTTCTTCAGGAACTCGGCCGTGCGCTTGTTGTAATCGGCGGTGGCGCTGTAGCTGCCCTCGCCCTCGATCTTGCTGCTGGCTTTGGACTTGTCCATGGCTCGCTCCTTCGTTGTCCTGTCCGGGCAACGCGGAACCGGGGCACAGGTTACGTCAGCAGACCGATCTCGCGATAGAAACGTGCGACGCCGGGATGCAACCTTTGGCGTCCCGGCACCACCGCGACCGTGTTGGCGGCCGTCGTTTCGACGAGCTGCGGCGGCGGAGTGCCGGCCTGCTGCACGGCGTACAAGGCCTTCACGATACGGTAGGCCGTCGTTTCATCGAGTCCGGGCCGCGCCAGCACGAAACTCCAGGATCCTACGGACGGGATCGCCGCCGTCTGGCCAGGGAAACTGCCCGCCGCCTGCGTCACCGGCTTGAGGAAAGTGTGCTTCGCCAGGATGCGCTGGATCTCGGCGGCGTCGGGCGCGATGAAGCGCGCGCCGTCCTTGCTGTTGGCCATGGTCATGAATCCGGGCCAGCCATTGCCGCCACCCCACAATGCGGCCGCCCGGCCGTCGAGCACCATCGCCGGGCCGTCGCCCGCGCGCTCGAGATAGATCGGCTGGAAGTCCTTCGCGGCATCCAGCCCGAGGCCGTCCATGGCGTAACGCCCGAGGATCACCAGGCCCGAACCGCCGGCGCCCCACGCGACCGGCTTGCCCTTGAGGTCGGCGATCGTGCGATAGGGCGAATCGGCCCGCACGACGAACATGCCGGCCGTAGGATACATGGCCGTCAGCACGCGCAGGTCGGCGGGCGCACGACCGATCCCTTGCAGCGATTCGTGCACCACCTCGCCCTGGACCAGCGCGATGTCGAGCGTGCCGGCTTCCAGCATGGGCACGTTCTCGGTGCTGCCCTTGGTGTTGATCGCCTCGATCTCGAGTGTCGGATCGAACCGGCGCACGCCTTCGACGAAGGCCGCGCCATAGACCGGGAAACCGCCCCCGGGCGTGGCGGTGCCGAGACGAACCCTCATGGCCTGCGCTCCCGCCGGTCCTGCCGAAAGCACGAGACCGGCGGCCGCCGCAGCCTGCAGCGCCGCACGCCGGCCGAGAGATGACTTTGTGGTGTAATGCCCGTCATGCGAGTGTGTCTTCCGAGCAGGGGGAGATGACATGCCAGACCGTCCTGAACTCATGGCTATTGGCGACTCCATCTACAACGGCACGCGCTCGCTGACCACCAATGCCGAACTCGCGGCGCTGGCCGTTCCGGCGCAGGTCGCACGGGCGTTCGGATGGGACTTCAGAACACCCTCTTATCCACGCGACGTACTGTTCGACCTTGAAGATCTCTTCCGCTCCGGCCGGTTCGATCTCGACGGGCTGAAGCGATCGGTGCTGGAGAATGCACAGGCCTGGCTCGACCCGGGACGCTGGTCCGCCGACGATTGCTTCGACAACATCTCGATCGCCCAGACCACGATCGCCGATCAGGCCGCCCTCACCTACAACAACAACGTCTCGACGATCGCCGACCTGATCGACGATGTGCGGCAGGCCCAGGGCTTCGATTTCGTGGGCGTGCTGCCGGCTCTATACGAAGCGATCAACGCGAGCTTCCTGCTCAATCCGTCGAACGATCCGGCGAGCGTCTTCGCCGACCGGACACCGCTCGAGATCCTGGCGCAGCGCAAGCCGAAGCGGCTGCTGGTCAATATCGGCATCAACGACGGCATCTGGACGATCTGCCTGATGGCGACCAAGGACCAGTTCAAGCCGGATGCGATTGCCACCGACATGCACGATCTCGGCGTGCGCCTGAGCGACATGCGGCAGGCGGGACAGATCGACCGCGTCTATCTCAACCTGCTGCCCAAGCCGAGCTGCGTGGCCAACCTGATGCCGCGCGTCGATCCCGGCGCACTACCGCGCGGTGCCGATTATTTTCCCGAGTATCTCGGCCGGCTGGGCCAGATCGGCGGCCTTAGCGGTGCCTAGATGAAGACGCTCGACGAAGGCGTGCGCGATCTCAACCGGCGCATCGCCGACTACCTCACCGAGACCTTCGGCGGCGAGGGCCTCGCCTTCATCGACGCCTACGGCGTGATGGAGCTGCACGACAACAAGCACTACCGCGAGACGCGCGAGCACGAGATCTGGATCAAGGACTGGCGGATCAACAACGTGCCACTGCAGCGCTGGCCCCACAAAGGCGGGCTCTACGGGCTCGACAACCTGCATCCCACGGCGGTCGGCTATGCGATCCTGGCGCAGGCGGTCTGCCGACGGATCGAGGAGATGGAAGGCCTGGCACCCGTCGCGCCGATCGATCTCGCCGCGGCGTTCCGCAGCGATTCGCTGCTGACCGACATGCCTCGCCGGCTCGACATCAGCCTGCTGCTGATCAACCTCGTCGCCGCCTTCGCCGCACTCGCGCGCCCCGGCGTCTAGAGCGTTTCCGTCTCATTTGGTCGCGCCACTCCACCACCTCATCCTGAGAGTCTGGCCGGAAATGAAAGTAGCTGAAACAACAGGTTACGCCCGCCCCCGATAACCTCACCCTGAGGAGGCCGCAGGCCGTCTCGAAGGGTGGGAACGCGCACCACGTCTGTTGCCCATCCTTCGAGACGGTCGCTGCGCGACCTCC
>JAKFVZ010000557.1 GCA_021732965.1 Reyranella sp. | reverse complement strand
GGCCGGCCGCCCAGCTTGCCATTGGCGCGAGCCGCCGCTGCTTTAGCGACGCTCCGCACACTTCCGCCACGCTGGCCGAGCTTCGAGGCCATCCATCGGTTCGAGCCGGACTGCCCGCTGAGCAGTCCCGGCAGATAGACGTCGGCATCGACGCGCGGGAAATGGAGCCCGAAGCCTGACGGCGTGATTTCGATTTCCTGAAGATCGCGCGGCTTGGCGCCCTGCAAGCCTTCCACCATCTCAGGCCCGAACAACACGACGAGGCCGGTATTCAACTCGACGATGACGCGCTGCTGTCGCTTGTCGTAGCGCACGCCGACCGCATAGGGTTCGTCGGCTTTCCGCTTCACACCGCGGGCCTGAGCCCGGTCGAACTCGTCACGCTTCGCCATGGATCGACTCCCACGCAGCACACAGGACCGACAGATGCGACAAGATCAACGCTCGAATCCGGACGACGTCACGGCGCAATAGTCCATAGACTTCACGCAATACCGGTGTCCCTTTGCGGCAGTTCAAATTGAAGACCGCCTCGCCCCCTTGCCCGATGACATGGACATGAGCCGGCCGATGGTCGCCGGGATAGATCACGAAGCGTAGACCCGCAGCCCTCAGAGTCTGGCCGGAAATGAAAGCGGCTGAAACAACAGGTTACGAGAAACCCCGATAACCTCACCCTGAGGAGGCCGCAGGCCGTCTCGAAGGGTGGGAACGCGCACCGCGCCTGTTGCCCATCCTTCGAGACGGCCCTTCGGGCCTCCTCAGGATGAGGTAAGTGACTGAATCGATTCAATTCATTTCCAGTCGGCCTCCCAGGACAGTCGGCATCGCAAAGACCATAAACCCAAACGGTTGGGTTCTCAAGCACAAGGTCAGCGTGGCAGTTGCGCGTCCCCTTCGCCCAACGGCCGCTGCATCAGGACGCTGTCGAGCCAGCGGCCGAACTTGAAGCCGACGCTCTTCAGCGTGCCGGTCATCTCGAAGCCGCAGGAGGCGTGGAGGTTGATCGAGGCGACGTGCGCGGAATCGCCGATCACGGCGATCATCTGGCGGCGGCCGTCGCGGGTGCAGAGATCGATCAGCGGCACCAGCAACGCCTTGCCGACGCCCTGCCCGATTGCATCCTTGTCGATGTAGATCGAGTTCTCGACGGTGAAGCGGTAGGCCGGCCGCGTCCGGTACAGGCCGGCATAGGCATAACCCAGCAGGCGGCCGTCTTTCTCGGCGACGATATAGGGAAGGCCGAGATCGAGCACTGCAGCGCGGCGCTTCTTCATCTCGGCAAGGTCGGGCGGATCGACCTCGAAAGAGGCCGTGCCGTGCAGCACGTGATGTCCGTAGATCTCCGCGCAACGCGCCACGTCGGCCTCGGTCGAGGCCCTCACCGTCAATCCGCTCACGTCGTCAATTCCCCACGCCGGTTCAGGCGGGGACTATAGCGCGTCAGTTGGCGCCACGCCGTATCTGACCTGCATCCGGGCCATCGAACTTGAACAGAGCCGGCGCCAGCGGCAGGCCGGTCTGCAGGCCGTTCAGCGCAACGTCGACCCGCTGGCCGCGACTGTCGATGATGCTCCAGCCGCGAAGCACCATCGGATTTTCGCCGAGGCGCACGATGACCTTGCCTTCGTTCGGCTTCTTGGTCTGGCTCATGGTGAGCTGCAGCATGCCGTCGGTGCGCTCCACCTTTTCGACCGTGAGGTCGCCGCCCTGCAGCACCATCGGGTCGCGCACCAGGAACGAGGCTGCAGTCCAGCCGATCGGCCACTGGCCGAAGTCGCGGTTGGCGATGTCCCACATCGTCACCTGGCTGCCGTCGGCCACGATCTTGAGCTGCGACGGCGCATCGTATTCGAAGCGCATGCGGCCGGGCCGGCTGACCGAGAGCGTGCCCTGGACCACCGTGCCGCCGGGATTCGACTGGACGAAGCGGGCCTGCATGGTGCGGATGCCGTTGAAGTAGCGCTCCACTTCCGCAACCTGTGGATTGGACGCTGGCGCCTGGGCCTGCTGCACCGGGGCCGGAGCCTGGGCGTGAGCCTGGACGGCACCGAGCGAGAGGAGAGCGGCGGCGGAAAGAGCTGTGAGCAGCGTGCGCATGGGGCGGATATGACGGTCGAATACGGCGGAATCAAGCATCGGCGGGCACTTCCCAATCAGGTGAACAGCCGTTTACCATGCGGCAACCAGCAGGAGGTAACGCCATGCATGTCGGAATGGCTGCAGTCTTCCAGAACACCGGTCGCGCATTGAGCGACCGCCAGATCTACCTGAACGAGCTGGCGCTGGCCGACATGGCCGAGCCGCTCGGCTTCGAATCGATCTGGTCGGTCGAGCACCATTTCACCGACTACACGATGTGCCCCGACGTGGTGCAGTTCCTGTCCTACATGGCCGGGCGCACCAAGCATGTCCGGCTGGGCTCGATGGTGGTGGTGCTGCCGTGGCACGATCCGATGCGGGTCGCCGAGCAGATCTCCATGCTCGATCACCTGTCCGGCGGCCGCATGATCCTGGGTCTCGGCCGCGGCGCCGGGAAGGTGGAGTTCGACGGGTTCCGTCTCGACATGGGCGACAGTCGCGAACTCTTCGTCGAATACGGCGAGGCGCTGCTGAAGGGCCTCGAGAGCGGCGTGATGGAGTACCAGGGCAAACACTACAGGCAGCCGCCGGTCGAGATCCGCCCCGCTCCGTTCAAGAGCTTCCGCGGCCGCACCTACGCCGCCGCCGTCTCGCCGGAGAGCGCGCGCATCATGGCGCGATTGGGTGTCGGCCTGCTGATCATCCCGCAGAAGCCATGGCGCGAGGTCGAGAAGGAGTTGACCGAGTACAACACGCTCTATCGCGAGATCAACGGGACCAACGCGCCGCAGCCGATCTCGGCCGGCTGGACATTCGTCGATGAGAGCGCGGAGCGGGCGCGCGAGATGGCGGTGAAATACATCGGCGGCTACTACCGCACGGTGCTCGACCACTACCAGTTCGCCGGCGCGCACATGAAGAATCAGCGCGGCTACGAGTACTACGCCAAGATGAACGAGAAGCTCGCGGTCTATGGTGACCAGAAGGCGATCGAGTTCTTCGCCGATCTCCAGGTCTACGGCACGCCCGAGCAGGTCCACGACAAGATCATGGCGATCCACAGGCAGACGAATAACTGCGGCTATGTCGGCGTCTTCTCCTATGCCGGCATGCCGCACGAGGAGGCGGCGCGGAACATGGCGATGTTCGCCAGGACCGTCATGCCCGAACTCAAGGCGTTCGATGCCGGTGCCCCGGTCGACCGCTAGCAGCCCCTGCCCGACCTTCGCTTCGCCGCCGCGGCCGCGGAGTAGAAGGCAGGCGCCGGGCCGATCTCCCTGATACGCTGGGGCATGGATTCACTTCCGGCCCCTGCTGGCTGATCTAGATGCTGGATGACCTGAGAGCGGCCTGGCGCCTGCGCAGCGGGCAGGCCGGGGGCCGGCGGCTCGCTTTCCTGACCCTGCTGGTCGTGCTGGCGGGCGCCACCGACGGCGTCGGCCTTGCCCTGCTCGTGCCCCTGCTGAATGCGCTGGGTACCGCCGAGGCCGGCGACACCGGCGGCTGGCTCGCCCTGCTGCCACGCTCGCTGCCGGTCCTGCTGCTGCTGTTCGTGATGGTCGTGATGCTGCGCGCCCTGATCGCCCGCGCCCGGCAGATCGCCGGCGCCGAACTCTCCTTCGACTTCGCCGTGGCGCTGCGGGTCCGCGCTTATGCCGCCATCGCCCGCGCCTCGTGGTCCTGGCTGCGCAGCCGGCGCGCCGCCGATTTCCATGCGCTCTTCTCGACCGAGATCGAGCGCGTCGAGCACGCAACGCACCTGCTGCTCGAAGTGCCGGCGAGGCTGTCCATCCTGGCGGCGCACTTCGCGGTCGCCTTTGCCATCGCGCCGGGCTTCACCGCGCTGGCCCTCGCCTTCGGCACGGCCCTCGGCTGGCTGTTGCGGCACCGGCTTACGGAGAGCCGGCGCCTCGGCGAGTTCGCCTCCGCGGCCAACCTGCGGGTCAGCCGCGAAATCACCGAGTTCCTCCAGGCGCTGAAGCTCACCAAGGCCTATGGCGCGGAGAGGCAGCACGTCGCCGCTTTCGACGCCGCCGCCCGCGGCGCCGAAGGCGCCGATCTCGCCGCCGCCCGCCTGCAGGCCAACACCCAGCTCCTTCTGGACTGTATCGTCGCCGTTGCGCTGGCGGGCTTCCTGTGGCTGGCCGCGAGTTGGGCCCGGCTGCCGCTGGCCGACCTGCTGGTCCTGATCCTGGTGTTCCAGCGGTTGCTGCCGATGCTGCAGAGCGTCCAGGAACTCGCCCAGCAGTTCATGCACGCGGCGCCGGCCTATCGCGTCGTTGCCGACGCCGTCGAGGCCTGCGAGGCGGCAGCCGATTCCGCCCCCGAGCCGGCGGAACCGGCCATCGCCTTCGAGCGCGAGATCCGGCTGGAGGACGTGCGCTTCGGCTATGGCGAGGGTCATCCCGACGTGCTGCGCGGTGTCGACCTGTCGCTGGCCGCGGGATCCCTCACCGTGATGTCGGGCGTGTCGGGGGCAGGCAAGAGCACCATCCTCGATCTGCTCGGCGGGCTGCTGACGCCGCAATCGGGGCGCATCCTGATCGACGGACGCGAACTCACGCCGGACATCTCCCCGGCCTGGCGACGCTCGGTCGGGACGATGGCGCAGGAGGCGTTCCTCTTCCACGCCTCGATCCGGGAGAACCTAGCCTGGTCGAAACCCGACGCTTCGGACGAGGCGGTGCTCGAAACGCTGCGGCTGGCCGGTCTGTCGGATTTGATCGCCGCGCTGCCGCAAGGCCTCGACACGGTCGTCGGCGACCGGGGCGCCAGCCTGTCGGGCGGCGAGCGTCAGCGACTGGCGCTCGCGCGCCTGCTGTTGCGCGCGCCGCGCCTAATCCTGCTCGACGAGCCGGCAAGCGCCCTCGATGCCGGCAACGAGGAACGCATCCTCGAGACCATCGCCGGCTTGAAGGGACGCTCGACCATTCTCCTCGTGACCCATCGGCCAGACGCCATCGGGGCCGCCGATCGCCACGTCACGCTGGTCGACGGCAGGCTGGTGTGAACAGGGGCGCCTTCGCGTTTCTGGCCGGCGGTTCGTTCCGCTACCTGCGGAGCGTCGCGAAGAACGTCGTGAAAACCGCGCTCGGCCGTCCTCACCGCTATTCGGACGGCGACGTCCTCTACCGGCAGTATGTGCGCCAGCTTCTCGGCGGCCGCAGGCTCTCGAAGATCACCTGCATCTGCTCGACACGCGAGGGCGCCGGATCGCAGGCGCTTCTCACGATGCGGGCAATCCAGTTCGCCCGCGCCCAGGGCCTCACATACGCTCACACGCCCTTCCGGGAGATCCACCATGCCGAACGGCCGATGCCGGAGTGGGCCGCCGCCTGGGAAGCGCAGTTCAACCTCGGCGCCGGCGAGGCGGCCGACACGCGCGACGCCATCAACTTCGCCTTCACCTTCCCGGCGCTGTGCGCCCTGTACGGCGTCGCCGACGACGAGGCGCCGTTCGACGATACGCTGGTCGGGGAGTTCCGGCGCAAGTACCGGCAGGGAAAGCCGCGCGCCGCGAGGGCGCTTCCCAGCGTCTGCGTGCATGTCCGCCGGCGCAACCGCCACGACTTCCATTCCGAGGACTCGACCGACATGGCGTGCCTGGCCGAGGTCGTCGCGCGGGTGCGCCGGATACTGGAGGAGCAGCGGCTGCCGCATGTGCTGAGGGTCTTCTCGCAAGGCGACCCGGCCGAGTTCCGCGCGCTCGACCTGCCCCACGACAGCCTGTTCCTCGATGCCGATCCGCTCTGGAGCATGCGCGAGATGATCGACGCCGATCTGCTGGTGACGACGCGCGGCACGTTCGGCCACGTGACAGGGCTGCTGTGCGAGGGCGTCGTGCTGGCGGACGGATCGTTCCCACCGCAACCGGGCTGGCTGACCTACGATGCCCTCGGCGCATTCGAGGAAGAGAGGCTCGCCTCCGCTGTCTCGGCGAAGATGCGCTCTGCCAGCGGCAGATAGCGGGCCAGCAGCGGCTCGAACTTGGTGTACTCCCGAAGGGCCTTCACGATCGCGAACAGGCGCAACCGGAAATCCGGCAGAGGCGCGCGCGGATCGATCAGCGGGCTCTCGAAGCGCGACGCTTTAGCACCCCGCGCACGGAACTCCAGGGCGAGGCTGAGGCGCGGTTCGGAACCGCCGGTATTGGCGCCGCCCCAGTGGAGAACGTCGCCGCGCCAGCCGATCATCGAACCCGCAGAAGCCGGCAGGGAGATCACGTCCTGAAGCGCGCGCCGAAAAACCGCTGGCGGCAGGTCGCGGCGTTCCTCCGCAGCCATCGAAATCTCGCGCGACGACACGCCAGGCAACAGGAACATGCAGCCGTTCTCGACAGTGGCATCCGACAGCGGAATCCACAGGGAGAGGAACGTGTCGCCGGCATCCCGGTAGTCCTCGTGCGGGCTCCAGCCGGCGACGCCTCGTTCGCCCGGCACCCAATGCGCCCAGACGACGGTGTTCTGAAGATAGGCTTCGCCCAGTGCCTTGCCGAGGAACGAGGCGATCCGCGGCGAACGGGCAATGGTCCAGAAATCGTCGAAGACGAAAGCGAAAGCCACGGGCCATCCGTCGGCGCGGACGGCCTCGACGATGCGCCGCATCCGCGCGATCCGGGTGGAATCGAATACCTGCTGCAGTCTGAAATAGCCGTCTTCGTCGAGGCGGCGTTTCTCCCGGTCAGCCGCGCTGTCGGAAATCGACGAGGGCTCGCCCTCGTCCCAACGCTCCCTGCCGATCGATGCGAAGGGCGCGAGCCGCTGCCACCGGTCGATGTCGAACGCCTGCTCGAAGCGCCGCTGCGTCTCTTCGGGCGACAATTCGGACCGCCTGAGAAGCGTATCGACGGCAGACGCCAGATGCTCCGGCGACGAGCGCATCAGCCCGTCGACCGTACATGCGCGAAGAGAGGACGAAGATCGTCGGGCAGGCCACGGATGAAGCCCGGCTCGAAGACCAGCCGCGGCAGCGTTTCCTTCCTGAAGTTGACCGGGTCCTGATACCAGCGCCGCGCGTAGGTCGCATAGACCATGGGCCGCACATGATCCGACCGGTTCGCCGTGCCGCTATGGTAGGTGCGATAGTCCCACAGCATACACGAGCCCACCGGAACTTCGGGATGCAAAGGCTCCTGGCCTTCGTAATTGCCGCGCCGGTGACTGCCCGGCCAGATCGCGGTGGTTCCCGACAGATCGTTCATGTCGACGAGAGGCAGGGCGTAGGTCAGGGCATAGGCCGGCAGCAGGCGCGATATCTCGGAATTGAACAGGATCGGCCCGTCGTGATGGATGTGCTGCTGCTCGGCACCGTTCAGGGACAGGATCGCGCCGAACGCATCGACGATCGCCGCCTCGTCGAGGACCGAGCGAATCAGCGCCAGCGCGTAGGGATTGGCGAATACACCCGGCGCGCCGAGGCCGCCGGAAAAACGCAGCGGGATCATGAAGCGCCGGGCGCCGACTTCGAGGGAATCGGCCGCTTCCTGATCCCGGATCTGGTCCTTGTAGTTCTCGAAGAACTCCGCACGCAGGGAGCGGATTTTCTCCGGCTGCTCGACATTGTCGAGGATGACGTAGCCGTAGCGTGTGAACCAGTCGCTGGCCGCCTGTATCTGCGGCGACGTGGCGAGCCCTTCGATCGGGACGCTTGAAAAATCGAAACGGTTCATGTGCGCGGCCTGTAACCCCGGACTGCCCAGTGGGGTACAATCCCCCGGTCAAACTGTCCCATCAATCGAGGAAGTCAAGACATTCTGCTATGAGAGTGCAAAGTGTTCGCAGCGGACTGTCGGCAGGAGTGGGCGTGAATCCCCGTCATCGCTATCGTGTGTACGGCCTCCTGCTCGAGAGCGAGCTGCCGCTGACGTCGGCGCATGAAGCGGCCGGCAGCGAGGACCGCGCCGACATGACGATCCTCGCGGGCTCGCAAGCCGATTTCGATTCGATCGCCCCCGAGGGTGCGAGCGATCCGGAAGACTGGATCGAGCATGTCGTGCTGGACGACGGCAGCGTCTACATGAAATCGAGCGAGGTGTTCGAGGCGGTG
>JAKFVZ010000241.1 GCA_021732965.1 Reyranella sp. | reverse complement strand
GGTCATGCGGTTGTCCTGCGCATTGACCTCGGGCTGGTTGATGAGCTGGCGGTAGCCGGTGAACTCCTGCCCCAACAGCTTGATCTTGCCGTAGGCTTGGCCAAGCACGGCATAGCCGGTTGGTCCCGGCTGGAAGAGCAACGTACCGTCGGTCGACGTCGGCGCAACGATTGGCAGTGACGTATATCCCACGAGGCCGAAGCGGAACGTGTCTAAAAGCCATCCGGTCTCGTAGCCGATCCAGCCGCCGCCCGCCCATCCGACATTGTTGGGCGGCGCCGGATTGGAGCGATCTAGGAAGTAGCTCCGCAGGTGAAGGGTGACGGTGGCGTCGTCGTACAGGAACGCCTTCAGCTGTTGAGAAGTATCCTGCGCCTCGGTTCGTGGCGGGAAGGCCACGACAACGAGCGCCGCGAGCAGGAGTGCCGTCGCCGCGACGGCACGGGCGCCCAGCGCGCCGAATGTGCCGCCGGCTCTCATAGGAGCGCCGGAACGATGTCGACGAACAGGATCTTCACGATGGTCATGCCCGGGAAGATCATAGCGTAGCCGATATCGGGCCGTTCCGTCGGTGCCAGCTTGTTGGCGTAAGCCAGGATTGCGGGATTGCCGCAGGCACCGGCGACGATGCCGGCCACCTCGTCATATGGCATGCGGTACAACAGGAAGCCCAGGATCAGGATCGGCAGGACGAGCGCCAGCAGCACGATGGCGCCGAGGCCCAGCATCAGCAGGCCGGACTGCGCCACCGTCGCAGCGAACTTTGGCCCCGATGACATGCCGACCTGGGCGAGGAACAGCGTCAGCCCGAGATTGCGCAACACCAGGTTGGCCGAGAGCGGGATGGTCCAGTTTAGACCGCCGGTGCGCCGCTGGTTGCCGAGGACCAGCGCGACGATCAGCACGCCCGAGAGGCCGAGGGCGAGCTTGCCTATGCCGGGGATCGGCAACTGGATGGCGCCGAGCAGGAAACCGACCGCCATGCCGAGACCGATGGAGATGTAGCTGAACTCCGCGGTGCCCTTGATCGAATCGCCAAAGAACTTGCGCAGGCCCGCGAAGTCGCCGCGGTGGGCCAGCAGCCCCACCCGGTCGCCGAACTCGAGCACGAGGTCGGGGCGCGGCATGATATCGGCGTCTCCCCGGCGCACCTGGGCAATGATGGCCGCCTTGTTGCCGGGCAATTCGAGGTCGCCCAGCGTACGTCCCACCACCAGGGGGCGCGACGCGAACACGCGTACATAGTCGAGGTCGCTGCGGTCCTTGACCAGCCGGCCGGGTGCCGGTTCGCCCAGCAGACGACTGGCCGCCAGCAGGGTCTCCGTCGTCGGTGCGACGACGAGGACGACGTCGTCTTCCGCCACGATCAGTCCCGGCGACGCCGGCTCATTGTGATGCGACTTGCGCAGCGCGACGATTCGCGCGCCGGCCGGTAGTCCGGCCATCACCTCACCAAGTGTCGTGCCGTACAGCGCGGGATTACGAAGGGCTACTTCCAGCAGTTCCATGCCGGCGCCGGTTCCGGCGTCGACCTTCGGCTTCAGGAAGATGTAGGTGATGTAGAGAAGCAGGATCGGTCCGGCGACACCGAACGGATACGACACCGAATAGCCGACCGCGGGATCGTCGTTGCCAAGCGTCGCGATCGCGGCTTGCAGGGTTGGCGTGCTCGTGCCCGAACCTGCGAACAGGCCCAGCCCATAACCGAGATTGATGCCCATGGTCTTGACGATGAGCAGGCTCACTACGCCGGACAGCAACACACCGACGAGGGCGATGATGTTGGCCCTTCGCCCGGCGGCACTCGTGAGACCGAGGAAGAACTGTTTGCCGTACTGGACACCCACTGCGTAAAGGAACAGCGCTAGGCCGAGCGTTCCGACCATCGGCGCCGGCACCGACTTCGGCGCGAACCACCCCACGGCGAGCGCCACGAACAGGACCGCCCCGACGCCCAGCGAGAAGCCCTTGATGTTGATCTCTCCGATGAGATAGCCGATGGCGATCGTCAGGAACAATGCCGCAAGCGGCTGTTGCTCCAGAAGCATCCTGATGTAGTCCATTTGTCTCCCCCCGGATTTTTTTGGTTGGATGCCCTTCGCGCTAGTAAACAGTCAGGCCGCGACTTCGGAACTGGCCACGCACCCGTTCGCGCAGCTCGGCGCTCGGCGTGTCGACATCGGCCAGCGGATAGGCGAGGCCGAGCTTGTCCCACTTGGCCTTGCCCATCTGATGGAAGCGCAGGATCTCGACGCGCTGCAGCGATTTCAGGCTGGCGCAGATGTCGGCAACCCGCTCCACATTGTCCCAGCCGTCGGTGAGCCCGGGCACCAGGACGAAACGCACCCACATCGGGCGCCCGAGGTCGGACAGCCGCCGCGCATAGTCGAGCGTCGGCTGCAGGGGCTGATGCGTCACTCGCTCATAGATCTCCGGATCGCCCGACTTGATGTCGAGAAGATTGAGATCGATCTCCATGAGTTCCTGATCGCTGAAGCGCGCGCCAAGACGGCCCGACGTATCCATGCAGGTATGGAGGCCCAGCGCCTTGCAATGTCGGAAGATGCGCAGGACGAACGGCCGCTGAACCATGGGCTCGCCGCCCGACAGGGTGACACCGCCCTTGCTGATCTTGAGGACCTGCGCGTACTTGGCGATCTCCTGCATCACGCGCGAGACCGTGACCGGCCGGCCGTTGTGTTTGTGCCAGGTGTCCGGGTTGTGACAGTACTGGCAGCGCAGCAGGCAGCCGGTAAGGAAGCCGACGAAGCGCAATCCAGGCCCGTCGACGGTGCTGCCGACCTCGTAGGAATGCACGTAGCCCACGAGATCCTCCTCGTCCTCGATCTCCTCTACGTCGCCGGCCTGCACCGCATAATAGTCACCGGCCGCCTTGCTTCCTTCGGTGCCCTGACGGGTGATCTGCAGTTCGTATCGGCTACCGGTGCGAGGCCCGCTCATGACTCGACCTACAGGTTGCCGTGGAAGGTCCGGTTGATCACGTCGAGCTGCTGCTCTCGCGTCAGCTTGACGAAGTTCACCGCGTAGCCCGAAACCCTGATGGTCAGCTGCGGATACTTCTCGGGATGCTTCATCGCGTCCTGAAGCGTCTCGCGGTTGAGCACGTTGATGTTCACGTGGAAGCCGCCGCTCGAGAAATAGGCGTCGAGCGCGCCCACCCCCCGCGCGATCTGCTCCTCCTTGCTGCCCAGCGCCGACGGCACGACCGACAGAGTGAGCGAGATGCCGTCCTCGGCATCGTCGTAGGGGATCTTGGCGACGGACATCAGCGCCGCCAGCGCCCCGTGCGTGTCGCGCCCGTTCGACGGATTGGCACCGGGCGCGAACGGATCGCCCTTCTTGCGGCCATCCGGCGTCGTGCCGGTGTGTTTGCCGTAGACCACGTTCGACGTGATCGTCAGCACCGATTGCGTGTGCACAGCGCCGCGATAGGCCGGGTACATGCGGATCTTGTTCATCATCGTCGAGACGAGCTGCTTGGCGATGTCATCGGCGCGATCGTCGTTGTTGCCAAAGCAGGGGAACTCTCCGTCGACCTGGAAGTCGACGATCAGGCCCTTGGTGTCGCGCACCGGCCTGACCTTTGCGTACTTGATCGCCGACAGGCTGTCAGTGGCGTGCGAGAGGCCCGCGATGCCGCAGGCCATCGTGCGCACCACGTCGCGATCGTGCAGCGCCATCTCGATCGCTTCGTAGCAATACTTGTCGTGCATATAGTGGATGCAGTTCAGCGCGTTGACGTAGGTCTTCGCCAGCCAGTCCATCATCGGATCGAGCCGTTCCATGACCTCGTCGTAGTTGAGCAGGTCACCTGCCACGGGCGCGAGATTCGGGCCGATCTGCTCGCCGCTCACCTCGTCGCGGCCACCATTCAGGGCATAGAGCATCGTCTTGGGCAGGTTCACGCGCGCGCCGAAGAACTGCATCTGCTTGCCGATGCGCATCGCCGAGACGCAGCAGGCGATGGCGCAGTCGTCGCCGAACTTGGGTCGCATCAGGTCGTCGGATTCGTACTGGATCGAGCTCGTGTCGATCGACGTCTTGATGGCGAAGGCCTTGAAGCCCTCGGGCAACCGCGGCGACCAGAAGACGGTCAGGTTGGGCTCGGGCGCCGGGCCGAGATTGTGCAGCGTGTTGAGCATGCGGAACGCCGACTTCGTGACGAGCGTGCGGCCGTCCTCGCCCATCCCGCCCAGCACCTCAGTCACCCACACCGGGTCACCGGAGAAGAGCTGATTGTATTCCGGCGCGCGCAGGAAGCGCACGATGCGCCACTTGATCACCACATCATCGATGAGTTCCTGGGCCTCCTTCTCGGTCAGCGTGCCGGCACGCAGGTCGCGCTCGATATAGATGTCCCAGAAGGTCGAGAGCCGGCCGGCCGACATGGCCGCGCCGTTTTGTTGCTTGATCGCGGCAAGGTAGGCGAAATAGGTCCACTGGATGGCCTCGCGCGCCGTAATCGCCGGTCGCGAGATGTCGTATCCGTAGCTCTTCGCCATCTCCTTCAGTTCCTTGAGCGAGCGGATCTGTTCGCTCAGCTCCTCGCGCAGCCGGATGATCTCCTCGGTGGAATGACGCTGGTCGATCTCATGGCGCTCGCGTTCCTTATCGGTGATCAGGAAATCGACGCCGTACAGGGCGACCCGGCGATAGTCGCCGATGATGCGGCCACGGCCGTACGCGTCGGGCAGGCCGGTGACAATGCCCGATGACCGGGCTTTGCGGATATCGGGCGTATAGGCGTCGAACACACCGTCATTGTGAGTCTTGCGATACTTGCTGAAAATCTCACCCAGTGCCGGATCGGGCTTGTAGCCGTAGGACTCCAGGCTCGCCGCCACGACGCGCCAGCCGCCGAACGGCATGATGGCGCGCTTAAGCGGCGCGTCGGTCTGCAGGCCGACGATCAGCTCGTTGGCCTTGTCGATATATCCCGGCGCATGGGCCAGGATGCTGGACGGCACCTGGGACACGTCCAGGATCCCCTTCTCGCGCTCCTGCGCCAGGAGCGGCTGCAGCGTCTTCCAGAGGCCACGCGTGCGGTCGGTGGGGCCTGCCAGGAAATCACCATCGCCTTCATACGGCATATAATTGCGCTGAATGAACTCGCGCAGATTGACCCGCGTCTGCCAGCTGCCGGGCGCAAAGCCTGTCCAGGCATTGATGTCGGTGCGGGCCGCTTCGGTCTTGGCCGTGGCCTTGGTCGCCATTGTTTCCCCCTCCGGATAAGGCCCCTGTGGGCTCAATTCGTTGTCGTCAGGCAGCCGCGGTCGCTCCCAGGTCGAGTGTGACGAGAACGACGCCGCGGTCCCGCCGCACCGTCATGGCAAGGCCGCAGCGCTCGAAGACCCGGAGCATGGGCACGTTCTCGGGCAGCACCTCGGCAACCAACCTCTGCAATCCTGAAGCGCGTGCGATCGCGACCAGATGCTTCATTAGCCGGGTGGCGATACCGAGCTTCTGGTGCGGATCGTCGATGGCGAAGGCAATTTCGGCTTCTCCCGGTTTCGCGACGACGTAGCGGGCACCGCCAACGATGAATTCCGCGCCCGCCTCATTCAGGACGGCCGCCAGCGCCACGTGCTTGATGAAGTCCACGTTCAGGAAGAACTCGAGTTCCTTCTCGCTGAACTCGTTCTTCGGCCCGAAGAATCGGCGGTATCTCGTCACTGCGCTGGTCCTGTCGAACGCGGCCAGCATCTCCTCGCGATCGGCCGGCACGAGCGCGCGCACTTCCATCTCCGCGCCGTTGCGCAGTCGCTCGGTGGCGGAGTAGCGTGCGACGTTCATGACCCGACGTCAGCCTCTTGTGCCTTCGAGCCAATGAAGGGCCGCAGCCTCGCCCTTCGGCTCGAACAATTTGAATTCGGGATGCGCAAGGTGATCGGCAACAGCCTGTGCGACCTTCAGGACGTGGTTGTCCGTCAGCACCGCGACCCGCTCGATCTTGCGCTGATGGTCGCGGACGAACTGGAGATGTCCGATCAACCCGGCGAAGTTCTCCCAGCCCGGAAATGATGGCGCGACGACCATCAGGCCCCGCAGCCCGCCTTGTGCGGCGATGTAGGGATCGACTTCTGCAGCGATGGTCGCAAAATCCTCAGCCCGTAGTGCCTCACGGGGACGGACAACGAGGATGCCCTTGTCGCGGAGCAACTCGAAACGGATCATGCGTCCTGCCTTCTTCGCGAGCTACTACTGCAATTTTCGGTAACTTACGCTTCGCGCCGGAGGCCGCCTTGACAAGAATCATGGCGCGAGCGCGAAAGTGATCGACGCTTTCACTCAGCAGTCGCCTGTCGGTGTGACAATCGGTACCCAGCAGTCTCAGGGTCGGCAAACGGTGATTGGTACGGAAAGGCCCTGGACAGGGCTCTTTCCCGGCGGCATACGCGTGGCGTCTACAAGAACCCCCGAATTTTCCCTGTTAGCAGGGAACTGGCGGCTGAGACCGGTTCATATCGGACTGGCCCCACTACCAACCACCCGCTGCCGCGAACATCGGCGGCGTGGCCCAAAGAGGCCGCCTCCGCGGGCACTTCTCGCATGCAGTTTTATGTATCCGACTCCCGGTGGCTTCACAGACTCACGGTCTACGGTTTCTGCGCCGCAAATGTTCCGTCTGCCTGATATGCCGGGCCGCGTTGCGGGGGAGCAAACCAGTCGGCTAAGAAACCCTGATGGTTGATATACGTACTGGCCGGCCGGCCACCCTCGCGCCCAACGGTATGGTGACATCCCCGCATTCACTGGCGTCACAGGCCGGCGTCGATGTCTTGAGAGCAGGCGGATCGGCGGTCGATGCCGCCATCGCCACCAGCGCCGCGCTTTCGGTGCTCTATCCGCATATGACAGGCGTAGGCGGTGACGCGTTCTTGCTTGTCCATGAAGCCAAGACCGGTGCCGTGCGCTACATCGACGGTGGCGGACGCGCTACCGCGGCCGGCACGATCGACGCCTTCGCCCGGCGCGGCCTGGCCGAGATACCCTATCGCGGCGTACTGCCCGGCACCCTCACTGTTCCAGGCGCGGTCGCGAGTTGGGGCACGGCTCACGCCGCCTATGGTCGCTTGCCTTTGAAGCGCTGCCTGGAGAGCGCCATCGGCTACGCCCGCAATGGCTTCCCGGTGACGGCGCGGCTGGCCTACTGGCGCGAACTGGCGCGCGAGGAACTGGCGAAAAGCCCCGAAGCGGCGGCCATCTTCCTGAAGGACGGCGCGATTCTCACCAACCCCGATCTCGCAAGAACCCTGGAGGCGATCGCCAGTGACGGCTGGCACGGCTTCTATGAGGGTGAAGTCGCGGGTGAATTGGCCCGTTGGTCGAAAGCCAATGACGGCTTCTTTACCCTGGACGACCTGAAGACGCAGAACGCGCGCTGGGGCGAACCGCTGAAAGGCAGCTACCGCGACGTCACGATCTACGAAACGCCGGCACCCACGCAGGGCTTCGCCGTGCTGGAGATGCTGAACCTGCTTGAGCCACTGGAGATGCACAGGAAGCCCTTTCTGGGCCCCGACTATGTGCATTTGATGGTCCAGGCCAAGCAGCTTGCCTATCACGACCGCGACCGTCATCTCGCCGATCCACGCTTCGCGTCCGTACCGATGGAGCGCCTGATATCAAAGAATTATGCCGATGAGCGGCGCGCTCTGATGGACCCGGCCCGAGCCTTGCCGTGGGACAAGATCCCCTCCTACGGCAGCCTGGCCGGCGACACGGTCTACATCGCCGTGGTCGACGCCGAGGGCAATGCGGTGTCGATGATCCATTCCCTTTATGGCGGCTTCGGCGCCGCGGTCGTGGCGGGTCGCACCGGAATTGTCCTGCAGAATCGCTCGGCCTATTTCTCACTCGATCCCAAGAGCCCCAACCGGGTCGAGCCCGGCAAGACGCCATTGCACACGCTGATCGCCTCGATGGCGTTCCGCGACGACAGGCTGTGGGCTGTGGTGGGCTGCATGGGCGCAGACGGCCAGCCTCAGATCCATCTGCAAACCTATCTCGCCCTGATCTACCACGGTCAGGACATACAGGAGGCACTGGAGACGCCACGCTTCCTGTCCGGCCGCTTCGCTATCGGTAAGCCACGGGACACGCTGCACGTTGAA
>JAKFVZ010000488.1 GCA_021732965.1 Reyranella sp. | reverse complement strand
CAACACCCGCTTCAACGATCTCTGGACGTCGAAGACCCTGCTCGCGCACCTGCAGGAACGCATCGAGCGGGTCAACGAAGCGCTAGGCGGCAACGGCACCGTCGAATACAGCGTCCAGGTCTCGGGTGAGTCGTTCTATACGCCGCCGGGGCCGCTCAGCGACCTCGTCGCCGGCGCGGTCCGCGACGTCGCTGGCGTCGAGACCGAACTCTCCACCACCGGCGGCACTTCGGACGCGCGGTTCATCCGCAGCTACTGCCCGGTACTCGAATTCGGCCTGGTCGGCGAGAGCATGCACAAGGTCGACGAGAAGAGCGCGATCGACGACCTCAATACGCTGGCGCGCGTCTATGAAACGGTGCTCGACCGTTACTTCGCGGCCTGAGGCCGGCCGTGCTCAGCGCCGTTGAAATCGCCCGGGGCATGCAGGGTGCGATCGGGCTCCTGAAGCGCGATCCCGCAGCACCCAGGTACTTCGACAATACGCTGGAAGCCTGCGTGCGCTCGTTCCAGGTGATGATCCTGGTGGCGCCGCTGCACATCACCCTGATGCTGATCCGCTACACCAGCGTCTCGTCGACTGCCGACGACATCGAGATCGTGCTGGTCGAGGCGCTGCGCTACGTCGTCGACTGGCTGCTGTTTCCCGTCCTGTTCTACGAGATCGCGCGGCGGCGCAACTGGCTCGGCGTCTTCCCGCGCTACGTCTCGGCGCTCAACTGGGTCAACCTGCCGGCAATGATCGTGGCCGTGTTCGGCATCGTCCTTGCCACGTTGCTGCCCGCGATGCTGGCAGAGCTTATCCGCTTCGGGCTGCAGGGGCTTTTCTTCTATTGGTTCCTGGTGACGACGCGGACGATGGTGGGTGCGAGCTGGCCGATCGCGTTTCTCCTGCTGATCGTCAACTGGGTGCCGTCGCTCTTCCTGTCACTGATCGTCGACCGCTTCCTCGGCGTCACCCTTGCTGTCGGCGCCTAGCTCGTAACGCACTTCCATCAGACATAGTCCGTGCGGCGGCGCCGTCGGTCCGGCGCGTGCGCGGTCGCGTGCGGCGAGCGCGGCCTCGACGTCGCCGCGGGTCCACTGCTTGCGACCGACGAGATGCAGCGTTCCCACCATGATGCGCACCTGGTTGTGCAGGAAGGAACGCGAGCCGACGTCCACGTGGATCTCCTCCCCGTGGCGGGTCACCTCCAGCAGGTCGAGCGTCTTCAGTGCCGAGGGCGACTGACACGATGTCGAGCGGAAGCTGTTGAAGTCGTGCCGGCCGACAAGAACCTTCGCTGCATCGGCCATAAGGTCGACGTCGAGCGATCCCGGCACGTGCCAGAGCTGGCCGCGATCGAGGGCAGGCGGGGCACGTCGGTTGATGATGCGGTAGCGGTAGCGCCGCCACGTCGCCGAGAAACGCGCATGGAAACCCGGCGGCGCCAGCTCCGCGACCAGCACGGAAACCGGCTGCGGCTTCAGGTGGAAGTTGATCGCGGAACGGATGGTTTCGACCGGCCGTTCGCTCGGCAGATCGAGATGGACGATCTGGCCGCGCGCATGAACCCCGGTGTCGGTGCGGCCGGCGGCCTGCACCGGTGGGCGTTCGCCGGTGAACGCGAACACGGCTTCTTCGAGTGCGGCCTGCACGGAGGGGCCGTTGGGCTGGCGCTGCCATCCCACGAAGGGTTCGCCGTCGTATTCGATCGTGAGCTTGTACCGCGGCACGGCGTCAGGTCGGCAGCGACAGGACGGCGGGTGAGGGCAGCACCGTTCCGTTGCCCAGCGCGAAGCCACGCAGGAACGCATCGGCCGACTGTGCCAACTTGCCCGGCCGCTGCAGCTTGAGAAGCTTCAGGCCACCGACGCCGCAGGTCACGACAGGAAAGCCGTCGCGCACGATCGTCACGCTGCCCGGCGGACCGCCGGCCAAGGTGAGTGCGGCCGCGAGAACCTTGATGCGCTCGACGCCGCCATCTTTCGGCGCATCGAACGATGTGCCCGGCCAGGGATTGAAGCCGCGCACCTTGCGCTCGAGTTCCGCGGCGGGCCGGCGCCAGTCGAGCACGCCTTCCTCCTTGCCGAGCTTGTGGGCATAGGTGACGCCCTCCGCCGGCTGGTCGACGGCTTCGATGCTCCGGCGCAGCAGCCCGTCGAGGGTCGAGACGATCAGCTTTGCGCCGAGATCGGCCAGCCGGTCGTGTACCGTCTGCGCGGTGTCGGCGGCCGAGATCGGCGTGCTTTCGGCCAGCAGCATGGGGCCGGTGTCGAGGCCTTCGTCCATGCGCATGGTGGTGACGCCTGTCTCCGAATCGCCTGCCAGGATTGCGCGATGGATCGGCGCCGCGCCACGCCAGCGCGGCAGCAGCGAGCCATGGATGTTGAGGCAGCCCATGACCGGCGCGTCGAGGAAGCTCTTCGGCAGGATGTGCCCGTAGGAGACCACCACGGCGGCATCGAGGTCGAGCGCCTTGAAAGCCCGCGCCTCCTCTTCGGTCTTCAGGGTGCGCGGCGTGCGCACGGGGAGGCCAAGCTGGTCGGCAAGTTCGTGGACGGGCGTCTTGCGCTCCTGCTGGCCGCGGCCAGCGGGCTTGGGGGCTCGCGTGTAGACGCAGGCGATGTCGTGGCCGGCTTCGACCAGCGCGCGGAGGGCCGGCACGGCGAAGGCGGAGGTGCCGAGGAACGCAATCTTCATCGCCGCACCTTATAGGCAGCCGGGCGGCGGTGAGCTAGGTATGCCGCCGCAATGGAGTCCAGTACCCCCTCGACCGGCAAGGGCCCGATGGCCAATCTCGCCGCGCGCCGCGCCGCGGGCGAAATTCATGCCGACCCCGTGCAGGAGAAGATCGTCCTGCGATTGCAGGCGATCCACGACCAGCTCGGCGCGATGGCCACCGCGCAGCCTGCGAAGAAGGGCCTGCTCGCCCGGCTCGGCCTCGGTCATGCGCCGAAGCCGCCGGAAGGACCGCACGGCCTCTACATCTGGGGCTCGGTCGGGCGCGGCAAGTCCATGCTGATGGATCTGTTCTTTGCCGACGCGCCCGTTGCGAAGAAGCGCCGCGTGCACTTCCACGAATTCATGCTCGAAGTACAGGCACGCCTGCACAGCCGTCGCGAGGAGCTGGCGGCCAGGGGCGCGTCGCCGGAATCCGACACGATCGTGCCGATCGCCAAGCAGATCGCCGCCGAGACGCGGCTGCTCTGCTTCGACGAATTCCAGGTGACCAACATCGCCGACGCGATGATCCTCGGCCGCCTGTTCGAGACGCTGTTCGCTGAGGGGATCACGGTGATCGCCACCTCCAACCGCGCGCCGGACGATCTCTACAATAACGGTCTGCAGCGCGACCGTTTCCTGCCCTTCATCGAACTGGTGAAGCAGCGGCTCGAAGTGCTGGAGCTGGGCGGCGCTCAGGATTACCGCATGGGCCGGCTGCGCGAGCTCGATCTCTACCTGACGCCGCTCGGCGCCTGGGCGACGAAGAAACTCGACGATGCTTTCCGCGCCCTGAGCAACGGCGCCGACGGCGAGCCGCGCGTGCTGCGGACGCAGGGCCGCGACGTCGAGGTGCCGCGCGCGGCGCCGGGCGTTGCCATGGCGCATTTCATGGACTGGTGCGCCAGGCCGATGGGCGCGGCGGACTTTCTTTGTATTGCCGACAATTTCCATACCGTCATCGTGGCCGAAGTACCGAAGATGGGACCAGACAGCCGCGACAAGGCGGTTCGCTTCGTGACGATGATCGATACCTTCTACGAGAAGAAGGTGAAGTTCATCTGCTCGGCGGCGGCGAATCCCAACGGCCTCTATCCCGAAGGCGACGGCTCCTTCGAGTTCCAGCGCACCGTGTCGCGCCTCATGGAAATGCAGAGCCCGGAGTATCTGAACCTGGAGCACATCGCCTAATTGTGATTGTGGACGGGTCCTGCCGCAGCATAGGCTCTGCGACGTTTTTCAGAAGCAGGAGGCAACACATGGACGGCGATCGCATGATTTCCCTGGCCGAGGGCGGCCTGTCGCGGCGCGGGGCGCTGAAGGCGACGGCGACCGGCGCGGCGCTGGGCACCACCTTCGCCCTGTCGGTCCAGCCGGTCCAGGCGCAGACGATGATCACGACTCCCACCGACGGGCTCACCGCGGGCACAGTCAAGGTGAAGACCAAGGATGGCAAGGACATGGACGCCTACCGCGCCATGCCGGCCTCGGGCCAGGGCTTCGGCACCATCGTCGTCGTGCAGGAGATCTTCGGCGTCCACGCGCACATCGCCGATCTCTGCCGCCGTTTCGCCAAGGCCGGTTACTACGCCATCGCGCCGGAACTCTATTTCCGCCAGGGCGATCCCAAGTCCCTGACCGACGTGCAGGCGCTGCTGCGCGAGATCGTGGCCAAGGTGCCCGACGAGCAGGTCATGGGCGACATCGATGCGACGGTCGCGTTCGCCAAGGGCGAAGGCAAGGCTGACACCGCCAAGCTCGGCATCACCGGCTTCTGCTGGGGCGGCCGCATCGTCTGGCTCTATGCCGCCTACAACGCAGGCCTCAAGGCGGGTGTCGCCTGGTACGGCCGGGTCGTCGGCGACTCGACGCCGCTGACGCCGAAGCACCCGGTCGACATCGCCAAGGATCTGAAGGCGCCGGTGCTCGGCCTCTACGGCGGCGCCGATACCGGAATCCCGAACGATACCGTGGACAGGATGCGCGCTGCGCTGAAGGCCGGCAGCCCGGCCGCCCAGAAGTCGCAGATCGACACCTATCCCGACACGCCGCACGCCTTCAACGCGGACTATCGTCCGACCTATCGCAAGGAGCAGGCGGAGGACGCTTGGAAGAAGGCGCTTGCCTGGTTCAAAGCCAACGGTGTCTGATCGGTCGATGACCGAGACCGTTGAGATCAAGACCCGATCGGGCCTGACATTCACCGCTTATGTCGAGGGTCCGGTCGGTGGGCCGCTCGTGCTGATGCTGCACGGGTTTCCCGAATCGCGGCATAGCTGGCGCGCGGCCCTGCCGGCGCTCGCGGCGCACGGCTATCGTGCCGTCGCGCCCGACCAGCGCGGCTACTCATCCGGTGCGCGACCCGATCCGGCCGATCTTTCGAACTACGCTTTTGAAAAGCTGATCGGCGACGCGATCGAGATCGCGGCGGCGGCCGGCTACGAGGGCAAGCGCTTCCACCAGGTTGGCCACGACTGGGGCGGCCAGGTTTCGTGGGGCGTCGCCGGCGCCCATCCCGACCGCCTGGCCTCGCTCACCATCCTGTCGCGGCCGCATCCGCAATCCTTCCGCCAGGCACTGCTCAAGGAAGACGGCGACCAGAAGCATCGCTCGCGTCACCACCGCGCCTTCCTCGAGCCGGAAACGGGCAAGCTGCTGCTGGCCGACAACGCCAAGCGCCTGCGCGACGGGCTGTTCGGGCAGGGCGTGCCGTCGCAGGCGCTGGAGGAGCATCTGTCGGTGCTGGGCAATCCCGAGGCGCTCGAAGCGGCTCTCGCCTGGTATCGCTCCAACAAGGGGCTGGCCGCCGATATCGGCACCATCGCGGTGCCGACGCTCTATATATGGGGCGATGCCGACGCGACGGTCGGACCCGACGCGGCCTACGGCACGGCGGACTTCGTGAAGCCGTCCTTCGCCATGGAAGTCCTGCCGGGCGTCGGTCATTTCGTGATGGACCAGGCGCCGGGCAAGGCGACCGATCTCCTGCTGGCGCACCTGGCGAAACACCCCGTCTGAACCCGTCTGCCTTGCTGCCTGGGACGAATCGCGCTACCACGCGGCGCCTTTAAGAACGGGAGTTTTTCGCATGGCTCGCAAGAAGATCGCGCTGATCGGCGCCGGACAGATTGGCGGCACGCTCGCGCTGCTCGCCGGCCAGAAGGAACTGGGCGACGTCGTCCTGTTCGACATTCCCGCCGCCGAAGGCACCGCCAAGGGCAAGGCGCTCGACATCGCCCAGCTCAGCCCGGTCGAGGGCTTCGACACCAAGTACAGCGGCTCGTCGGACTACAAGGACATCGAGGGCGCCGACGTCGTGATCGTCACCGCCGGCGTGCCGCGCAAGCCCGGCATGACCCGCGACGACCTGGTCGGCATCAACGCCAAGGTCATCGATTCGGTCGGCAAGGGCATCAAGCAGCATGCCCCGAACGCCTTCGTCATCGTCATCACCAACCCGCTCGACGCGATGGTCGGCCTGATGCAGGAAGTCACCGGCTTCGCGCCCGAGAAGGTCGTCGGCATGGCCGGCGTGCTCGACAGCGCCCGCTTCCGCCTGTTCCTCGCCGAGGAGTTCAACGTGTCGGTCGAGGACGTGACGGCCTTCGTGCTGGGCGGCCACGGTGACACGATGGTGCCGCTGCTGCGCTACTCGACGGTCGGCGGCATTTCGCTGCACGATCTGGTTGACATGGGCTGGACCACCAAGGAGCGCCTCGAGGCGATCGTCCAGCGCACCCGCGACGGCGGCGCCGAGATCGTGGCCCATCTCAAGACCGGCTCAGCCTTCTACGCCCCGGCCGCTTCGGCCATCGCGATGGCCGAGTCCTTCCTCAAGGACAAGAAGCGCGTCATTCCCTGCGCCGCCAAGCTGAACGGCGAGTACGGCGTGAAGGGCCTCTACATCGGCGTGCCGGTCGTGATCGGCTCGAAGGGTGTCGAGCGCATCGTCGAGGTCGAGTTCAACGCCGACGAAAAGGCGATGTTCGACAAGTCGGTCGCCGCCGTGCAGTCGCTGATCGACGCCACCAACAAGATCGTTGGCCGTTAAGAAAGTAGGGTCTTTCGACTTTCGTCGAACGACCCGGAAGGTTCATCGATCCATCGTTGCCAAGGGCCTGTGGCGCTCATAAAGTGCCGCATCCCTTGGTCAGTTGCGTTTAAAAACTGAGGGGCCGCGGTTCACACGCCGTCCCAACGATAGGACCCCATGAATATCCACGAGTATCAGGCCAAGGCGCTCCTGGCCAAATTCGCCATCCCCCTGCTGAAGGGCGGTGTCGCCTACACCAAAGACGAGGCGATGGACGTCGCCCGCAAGCTGGGCGGTCCGGTCACGGTCGTGAAGGCGCAGATCCATGCCGGTGGACGCGGCAAGGGCCACTTCAAGAACGACCCGCAGGGCAAGGGCGGCGTCCGCATCTCCAAGACCCCTGAGGATGTCGGCGCGCAGGCCGCGGCGATGCTGGGTCAGGACCTGGTGACCAAGCAGACCGGCGCGGCGGGCCGCACCGTGAAGCGCCTCTACATCGAGGACGGCTGCGACATCAAACGCGAGCTTTACCTGTCGATGCTGGTGGATCGCGCCGTCGGCCGCATCGCCGTCGTCGCCTCGACCGAGGGCGGCATGGACATCGAGACCGTGGCGCACGAGACGCCCGAGAAGATCATCACCCAGGCGATCGACCCGGCGGCCGGCTACCAGGCCTATCAGGGCCGCAAGATCGCGTTCGCGCTCGGCCTCAGCGGCAAGTAGGTCGGCGCCTTCACGACACTGCTGGGCAATCTCTACAAGGCCTATGTCGATCTCGACGCCTCGCTGATCGAAATCAACCCGCTGGTCGTGACCGGGGCGGGCGACATCGTGGCGCTCGATGCCAAGATGAACTTCGACGACAACGCCCTCTACCGTCACAAGGACGTCGAGGAACTGCGCGACGTCGACGAGGAAGATCCGGCCGAGACCGAGGCCGCCAAGTACGCGCTGAACTACGTGAAGCTCGACGGCCAGATCGGCTGCATGGTGAACGGCGCGGGCCTCGCGATGGCCACCATGGACATCATCAAGCTCTACGGTTCTGAGCCCGCCAACTTCCTCGACGTCGGCGGCGGCGCCACCAAGGAGCGCGTGACGGCGGCCTTCAAGATCATCCTCAAGGATCCCAACGTCGAGGGCATCCTGGTCAACATCTTCGGCGGCATCATGCGCTGCGACGTGATCGCCGAAGGCGTCGTGGCCGCCGCGCGCGAGGTCAACCTGCACGTCCCGCTGGTCGTCCGGCTGGAAGGCACGAACGTCGACCTCGGCAAGAAGATCCTCAAGGAATCGGGCCTCAAGATCACCTCGGCGGAGAACCTCGCGGACGCCGCCGAGAAGATAGTCAAGGCCGTGAAGGAGAGCAACTGATGGCCGTCCTGGTCGACAAGAACACCAAGGTCATCTGCCAGGGCATCACCGGCTCGCAGGGCACCTTC
>JAKFVZ010000340.1 GCA_021732965.1 Reyranella sp. | reverse complement strand
AGCGCGGCTTCCCAGGCGCCGCGCTTCTCCTCCGGGCCTTTGCCCTGATCGGGGATGGCGCGGTCGACGGCGATCACGTGTTCCGGGCTGGTGCCCCAGGTGATCTGCGGCGCGACGTTCTTCATGTCGATCGTGTGCTCGCGATCGAACTCGGCATCGGGGTCGCTCGGCAGCGTGCGCCAATGGGCGACGGCGCGGTCCCACATCGCGCCCTTCGGCGCATAGTCGCGGCCGTCGAGATATTCGTAGGTCGTGTCGTCGGGCGCGACCATGCCGGTGCGCGCACCCATCTCGATGGTGAGGTTGCAGAGGGTGAGCCGCGCCTCGGCCGGCAAAGCGCGCACGCCGGAGCCGGCATACTCGACCGAGAAGCCGGTGCCGGCGGCGGTGCCGAGTTCGCCGATCAGGTGAAGGATCATGTCCTTGGCCGTGACGCCCGGCATCAGCTTGCCTTCGAAGCTGGCGCGCATGCGCTTGGGCTTGCGCTGGACCATCGTCTGCGTGGCGATCACATGCACCAGCTCCGAGGAGCCGATGCCGAACGCCAATGCGCCCAGGCCGCCATGCGTGGAGGTATGGCTGTCGCCGCAGACCAGCGTCGTGCCGGGCAGGGTGAGGCCCTGCTCGGGCCCCATCACGTGCACGATGCCCTGGCCGTCCTGGCCGAGATCGAACAGCTTGATGCCGTAGGCGCTGGTCGTCTCGCGCATCGACTTGATCAGCGGCAGGCCCGGCGGATGGGTGTGCTCGGTGCGGCCGGGCTTGGTCGACATGGTGTGATCGGGCGTGCCGTAGATCAGGCGCGGCTGCGACGGCGGATAACCCTTGTCGATGGCTTCCTTCAGCGACTTGCCGCCCGACATGTCGTGCAGCAGCAGCCGGTCGATGTGCAGAAGCACGAAGCCGTTCCCGAGATCGGTGATGACGTGGCTGTCCCAGATCTTGTCGAAAAGGGTCTTGCCCATGGGTGTGGCCTTTGGGGTGAGTGGTTATCCGCGGGACGCGGATATCAGCACCGGGCGAGCCGCGCCGCCAGCCCTTCGCGATCATCGTCGCGCAGCAATTCCGCTGACGCATACCAGGGCGATATTCCGAGGTTCGGACCCCACAGCCAGTCTGCGGTACGCGGCAGCAGGATCACCGTGGGAATGCCGAGCGAGGCCGCGGCATGGGCAGGCCAGGCATCGTCGCCGACGACGAGGCGGCAGGCCGGGATTTCGTCCGGCGCGCGTGTGATCGCGAGGCCGGCCGGCGGTTCTGCGAGACTGAACCAGCCGATGCGCGACGACGGGACTGCCTGCGGGCGCAATCTCGCGGGCGGCGGCAGTGCGTCGAAGGACCAGTTCAGCAGATGCGGCAGGCTGCGCAAGGGGGCGGCGGCCGCGAATCCGTCGAGCGGTTCCCCGCGCTGTAAGGTCGGACCGTCGAACCAGCCGGCCAGCGGGGCAGCGCACTGCACGACAGCGCCCTGCCCGACGGCATCGACACCGCGCGCCAGCATCAGCGTGTCGCGCAGTGCCTCGCTGCTGCCGATGTCGGCCTGTTCGGGATAGACGAGCAGGCGGCCCGCCAGCGGTTCTCCCTGCCAATTTGGCAGTTCAGGCGCGTAGCGTTCCCCGGCAATCTCGAGCCGCGCCTCGTGATCGCCGAGGCCGCGCCACCAGTCGCCCTGGCGCAGCAGCAGCTCCCCGCGCCGCAGGCGAAGGCGCGGATCGGCCGGATGGCTGACCAGCGCGGTTTCGAGATCGGTCAGGGCGCCGGCCCATTCGCCGCGCGCCGCCAGCAGGTCGGCCCGCGCGCTGAGGCTGGGCACCAGCCGGTTGTCGATCGACAGGGCCTGGTCGTAGGCGCGCTCGGCCTCTTCGGCTCGTCCCAAAGCTTCGAGGGCGCGGCCGGTATTGTGGGCGATGCTGGCATCGTCGGGCTTGAGGCGCGCCGCTCGTACGAGTGCGGCCAGCGCCTGTTCGTTCTGGCCGAGCTGGATCAGGCAGCCGGCGAGGTTGGTCTGGGCCGCGACCTCGCGCGGCAGGAACTGCGCGGCGCGCTCCAGCGGCTCGCGGGCCTCGGCGAAGCGACCGAGCTTCAGCCGGACCTGGCCCAGCAGATGCAACGCCTGGCCCATGTTGGGCCGCGCCTCGACGATGCGGGCGAACATTTCCTCGGCCGATGCGAAGTCTCCCGCCGCCGCGCGCTGCAGAGCGTCGCGGCCGAGGGTCTGGATCTGCTGGTCGTTGAGGCGCACGCGGCGGCTCTAGCAGAGCCACGGAGATGCGCAAAGAAAAAGCCGGCGGTCGCAAGGGAGGCAGGAGCGACCGCCGGCCAGGCACCGGAGTGGGATGGTCCCGCGCAGGGTAGGAACGGGACCCCTCCGGAACTGAATGTCAGCCGCGCCAGAAGGGCTTGTCGGCCTCGAACTGGACGTCGGTCGGGCTGATGCCGAGGTCGCGCAGCGTGCGATGGTCGAGGTTGGCGAGTTCGCGGCGCTCCCGGGCGCGGCGCCGCCAGGTTGTCAGGACCTCGCCGACCGCGGAGAAGGCTGCAATGGTGCCGGCCAGCGTGGCCTGCGAGGTGTCGTGAAGCGATATGTTGGCCATGGGACTTCTCCCGAAGGGGTTTGAACTCTGTTGAAGGTGATTTGCGCCCGGGGAGGGCTCTTTACAAACGACCCTTTGTCCTGTTTTGATTAAAATAGCTCATGTGAAGGACACGCGATGAAACGATCCCTGCCGCCGCTCAATGGCTTGCGTGCCTTCGAGGCCGCTGCGCGTCACATGAGTTTTACAGATGCGGCCGAGGAGTTGAGCGTCACCCAGGCCGCGATCAGCCACCAGGTGCGCGGGCTGGAACAGAGACTCGGATTAAAATTGTTCGTGCGGCGCAATCGCTCGCTGCTTCTGTCCGAGGCCGGCCAGGCCTACCTGCCGGCGGTGCGTTCCGCGTTCGACCAGCTGAACGAGGCTACCGAGAAGCTGCTGCAGAAGGACAAGGGCGGCCATCTCACCGTGACCACCACGGCCTCCTTCGCGATGAAGTGGCTGGTGCCGCGGCTGGGCGGCTTCCAGCGCGCCAACAACGAGATCGACGTGCGCATCTCGACCGGCACCGGACTGGTCGACTTCTCGCGCGAGGATGTCGACATCGGCATCCGCTACGGCCGCGGCCAGTGGCCGAACCTGATGGCCGAGCGGCTGGTCGCCGAGGACGTGATGCCGGTCTGCGCGCCCTCGCTGCTCAAGGGACCGAACGGGCTGAAGAAGCCGGCCGACCTGAAGCGCTTCACGCTGCTCCACATCGGCAACTTCCCCGACGACTGGCAGGTCTGGCTGACCGCCGCCGGCGTGAAGGGCGTCGATGCCTCGCGCGGCGTCTCGTTCGACTTCGCGCTGGCGGCCTACCAGGCGGCGATGGACGGGCTGGGTGTCGCGCTGGGGCGCAACCCGCTGGTCGAGCCCGATCTCAAGGCCGGGCGGCTGGTCGTGCCCTTCGAGTTCAAGCGCTCCTCGGACTTCGCCTACTATCTCGTCTATCCGCCCGAGGCGATCCGGCGGCGCAAGATCAAGGCGTTCCGCGACTGGGTCGTGTCTCTCTCCGAAGTCGCGCAGCAGGCAGCCTGATCATGCAGTTCGGTTACTTCACGCTGTCCGACAATCGCTATCCCAACAATCCGCGCTCGGCGGAGTCCTTCATCAAGGACATCTATGCCGAGGCGCTGTGGGCGGAGAAGGTCGGGCTGAACTCGGCCTGGATCGGCGAGCATCATTTCAACCTGCTGGGCGTCAACGCCTCGCCGCTGGCGATGCTGGCGCAGCTGGCGGGCGCCACGACCAAGCTGCGGCTGGCGCCGGCGGTGACGCTGCTGCCGGTGCACCATCCGCTGCACGTCGCGGAGGAATGGGCGACGCTCGATCTCCTGTCCGGCGGCCGGGTCGATTTCGCCGCCGGCCGCGGCTACGACCGCAAGGAATACGATCCGTTCCAGATGCCGTTCGACGATTCGGCCGAGCTGTTTGCCGAGGGGCTGGAGATCGTGTGGCGCGCCTGGACCGAGCCCGGCAAGTGGTCCCACAAGGGCAGGTTCTATCAATTCGACGACGTCGAGGTGCGGCCGAAGCCGGCGCAGAGTCCGCTCCGTCCCTATGTGGCCTGCTTCTCCCGGCCGTCGATGGAACTGGCGGCGAAGAACGACTGGAATGTGATCTACGCGCCGTTCGCGGCGGCCATGGTCTACGGCTCGCTTGCCGACGCGGTGCGGGTCTATCGCGAGACCTGCGAGACCGGCTTCAAGCGGCCGATGCGGCGGGCCATGTGCTCCTACTTCGTGCACATCGCCTCGACGCCGGAGGAGGAGAACTACGGCAAGGAAGCGCTGGTGCGCTATTTCCAGGATGCGCTGATCGCGGCGTTTCCGTCCTCGTCGGGCGAGAAGGTGCCGCCGACCTACAAATACTTCGTCGACATCGTGAACATCCTGCGCGACATGCGGCCGGAGAAACTCACCGACAAGTCGATCCTGTGCGGCAGCCCGCAGCACATCGTCGACACGCTGAAGCAGGTCGAGGCCGCCGGCGTCGCCGAGGTCATCCTCTACTTCAACTATGGCCAGAAGCCACATGCGATGGTGAAGGAGCAGATGCAGCGCTTCATGCAGGAAGTGGCGCCGCACTTCGCCTGACTTGGGGCAAGAGCTTCAAGTCCTCACCGCGCTCAAGGTTGCAAGTCGTTCGCAAGTGACGGATGGTGCTGCGGAACGCGTCTTGAAGGAGTTGCCTCAATGGCTCGCATCAGCACGAAGGAAGATCTGCGGCGCATCATTACCGAGCCGAGGCCGGCGACGCGCGTCAAGATCCTCGACGCGCTCGACGAGCAGTCGATCGAGTTCCTGAAGCGCTGCCCCTTTGCGCTGATCGGCACGACCGCGGAGGATGGCACGATCGAAGTGTCGCCCAAGGGCGACGAGCCCGGCTTCATCCGCATGGAAGACCCGAAGACGCTGCTGATCCCCGAGCGGGTCGGCAACAACCTGGCCTTTGGCCTCAACAACATCATCGCCACCGGCGAGATCGGCATCATCGCCCTGGTGCCGGCGACCGGCGAGACGCTGCGCATTTCCGGCACGGCGGAAATCCACGACGATGCCGACCTGCTCGCCTCGCTGAGTTCGCTGGGCAAGCCGGCGCTGCTGGCGACCCGCGTCCACATCAAGCATTGCTACTTCCACTGTGCCCGCTCGATCGTGCGCGCCAAGCTGTGGGACCCCAAAGCGTGGCCGGCGCCCGGGCGCATCTCGTTCGGCAAGATCATCGCCCCGCGCATCGGCGAGAGCGATGCCGTCGCGGCCCAGATCGATGCCAACGTCGAGGGCGCCTATACGACGCGGCTGTGGCAGAACACCTGACCGGCTGAAAGGACCGGCTTTCGATGAAGCGAAAGGTCGGTCTGTTCCTGCTTACGGTGCTGGTGGCCGTGAGCCTCGGCGCGACGCTGGTGGCGTCGCTGGCCATGTACAGGCTGGTGTCGGGCCTGCAGGACGAGGACCTGCGTCGCATCGAGACCAGCCTCAGCGAACGCTTCGACGTCTTCGAGACGATGTTGCGCAGCGAGAACAAGCGCAACACCGCGGTCATGGCGAAGGTGCTGCCGCAGATCGACGCCGACGTGGCGGGCCTCGGCCGGCCTCCGGCCGACCTGACGGTCGAACAGCTGAACGCGATGGCGGCGAAGTACGGTGTCGAGAACATCTACTTCATCAATCGCGATCACACGGTCTTCAACACCAACCTCGCGACCGACAGGGGGCTCGTCTTCCCCAAGGGGCCCTTCACCGAGTTCCTCGACTCGGTTTTCGACAAGGGCAAGGTGATGAGCGACGGCGTCGACCTGTCGTCGGTCACCGGTACGCTCCGGACCTACGCCTATTACGGTCCACCCGGCAAAGACTACATCATCGAGGCCTCGACCGACGTCCGCACGACGCTGAAGCAGAGCGACTTCGGCTGGATGAGCCGGTATTTCTTCGAGGACTATTTCTCCGATGCCGTGCAGTCCAATCCCTATGTGACGGACGTCGACATCTACCTGATCAACGCATCGGGAACCTGGTCGTTGATCCGGGTCGGCGAGAAGCTCGATCCCGGCCTGGCGGCCAAGGTCCTGCAGATCGGCCGCCATGAGGTGCCGGACGCGGCCGGGCACCTGGTCACGATCTACAGCCGCTACAACAGGGCGGAGACGGCCACGGACGAGACGCCGATGATGATCGTGCGCAAGGTCACCTACGATATGGAACTGGCCCGCGAGGCCGTGCGGCACGTCTTCCTGAGCTCGATGGCCGTTCTCGCCGTGATGCTGCCGCTCGTCTACTGGCTCACGTCACGCCTGCTGCAGCGGCGGATCCTCGATCCGCTGCTGAACCTGCGGGGCGAGGCCGGCGCCATCGCCGGGGGAGACCTCGATCACGCGATCGCCAATACCGATCGCCGCGACGAGATCGGCCATCTCGCCCGCAGCTTCGCTGCCATGCGCGATTCCGTGCGATCGAGGATCAACGATCTTCGCGAGACCAACATGGCGATCGAGCGGTTCGTGCCGCAGGCCTTCCTGGCCAAGATCGGCAAGCCCAACATCGTTTCGGTGGCACTGGGCGACAACAAGCGCGAGCACATGACGATCATGTTCTCCGACATCCGGAATTTCACCGCCCTGTCAGAGACGATGACGCCGGACGAGAACTTCGCCTTCATCAATTCCTATCTCGAGCATATGGGGCCGGTGATCCGCGAGCATGGCGGCTTCATCGACAAGTATATCGGCGACGCCATCATGGCCCTGTTCGAGAGCGCCGACGACGGCGTGCGTGCCGGGTTGGCGATGATCGATGCGCTGGAGCGCTTCAACGCGGTGCGCCGGACGGAGGGCCTGGCACCGGTCAATATCGGCATCGGCCTCAACACCGGCTCGCTGATGATGGGCACGATCGGCGAGCTGCACCGGATGGACGGCACGGTGATCTCCGACGCCGTCAACCTCGCCTCGCGTGTTGAGAGCCTGACGAAAGTCTATCGGGTCGTCATGCTGCTCTCGCAGTACACCTACGAGCACCTCGCCCATCCCGACGCTCATGCGATCCGCCCGGTCGATGTCGTCGTGGTTCGCGGCAAGACGCGCCCGGTCGTGCTGTTCGAGGTATTCGAGCGCGATCCGGCGCAGGTTCGCGCCGACAAGCTGAAGACGCGGACGCCGCTCATCGACGGCGTCGCGGCCTTGCTGCGTCAGGACACCCACGCCGCGCGCCGCCATTTCGAGGAAAGCCTCGCCCTGATGCCCGACGACCCGGCGGCACAGAACCTGCTGAAGAGCTGTCCCTCAGACGGCTGAGGCGCGAGCCTCGCGGAACGACACGAGACGGCGCTGGGTCTCGTCCCACAGGACGAGGCGTACGCAGCGGAAGCTCTGCCACAGGGTCAGGCGTCCGACATCGCGCAGTTCCGGGTGATCGCGCAGGACGTGCGGCAACCGGTAGTAGGGAATGCGGCTGCTGAGATGATGGACGTGATGGACGCCGATGTTCGCGGTGAACCAGCGCAGGAAGGCCGGCAAATCGTAGTGCGAGCTGCCGTGCAGCGCGGCCTCGTGCAGGTTCCAGTCCGGGTCGTTGTCCCACTCCGTGTGCTCGAACTGGTGCTGGACGAAGAACAGCCAGACGCCGACCGAGGCGGAGAGCAGCAGGATCGGCAGGTGCACCAGCAGGAAAGCCTTGATGCCGACCAGCCAGATCAGGACACCGGCCACGACCACGATCGCCAGGTTGTTGGCCATCGTGCTGATCCACGGCCGCCAGCCGTCACGCATCAGGCCGACCGGGAGGCGATGCTGGAGAAGGAACAGGTACGCCGGCCCAAGGCCGAACATGATCAGCGGATGGCGATACAGGCGATAGCGCAGCTGGCCCCACATCGAGCGCGCGCGATACTCCTCGACCGTCAACGTGTCCACATCGCCGAAGCCGCGGCGGTCGAGATTGCCGGTGCTGGCATGATGGGTTGCATGCATGCGGCGCCAGACTTCGTAGGGCGTGAGCGTCAGGACGCTGGCGATGCGGCCGATCCAGTCGTTCGCCGAACGCTGCCTGAAAAATGCGCCGTGACCGCAATCGTGCTGGATCGCGAACAGCCGCACCATGAAGCCGCCGGCAGCCAGGGCCAGTGGCAGGG
>JAKFVZ010000106.1 GCA_021732965.1 Reyranella sp. | reverse complement strand
GTCGACGAACGAATCGATTTCGAGCGTCGCTGACCGCTCTGCGCGATCGTCAATTTGCAACGAGAGGAGCGTTCCATGCCTTTCATCAAGACCCGCGACGGCACCGACATCTACTACAAGGACTGGTGCAAGTGCCCCGTCGTCACCTTCAGCCATGGCTGGCCGCTGACCGCCGATGCCTGGGAAGACCAGATGGTGTTCCTGGCCAATCACGGCTTTCGCGTGATCGCGCACGATCGCCGCGGACACGGCCGCTCGGGCCAGAGCTGGGACGGCAACGAGATGGACACCTACGCCGACGATCTGGCGGCGCTGTTCGAGGCGCTCGATCTCAAGGGCGCGGCGATGGTCGGCCATTCGACCGGCGGCGGCGAGGTCGCGCATTATATCGGCCGTCACGGCACCAGGCGCGTGTCCAAGGCCGTGCTGGTGAGCGCCGTGCCGCCGCTGATGCTCAAGACCGCGGCCAATCCTGGCGGCCTGCCCATGGAAGTGTTCGACGGTATCCGCAAGGGCGTGACCGACGACCGGTCTCAGTTCTTCAAGGACCTGACGACGCCGTTCTATGGCGCCAATCGCGACGGCGCGAAGGTGAGCCAGGGTACGCGCGACTTCTTCTGGATGCAGGGCATGATGGGCGGGCTGAAGCCGCTGCTCGACTGCATCAAGGCCTTCTCCGAGACCGACTTCACCGAAGACTTGAAGAAGTTCGACGTGCCGACGCTCGTCATCCACGGCGACGACGACCAGATCGTGCCGATCGATGCCGCCGGCCGCATGTCGGCCAAGCTCGTGAAGGGCGCAACGCTCAAGGTCTATCCGAAGGGAAGCCATGGCCTGGCGACCCAGAACAAGGACGAGCTCAACGCAGACCTGCTCGCATTCATCAAGGGATAAGGAAACAAGATGGCTGTCGTCGAAACCGAAAAGCACGGGCAGATCTTCGTCGTACGGATGAACCGGCCCGACCGGCTGAACGCGCTCAATCACGAGATGCGCACCGACCTGTCGGCGGCCTGGAACGAGTTCCGCGAGTCGAAGGAACTCGAAGTCGCCATCTTCACCGGCGCCGGCCGCGGCTTCTGCGCCGGCGAGGACATGAAGGAATCTCTGAAGGACGGCGTGGCGGGCGGCAGGCGTCCGGAGATCGAGGACCCGTTCATGTCGGGCAAGCTCGAGAAGCCGGTGATCTGCGCGATCAACGGCTTCGCCATGGGCGGCGGCTTCATGCTGGTCGAGCGCACCGATCTTCGTGTGGCCGTGCGCGAGGCGGTGTTCGAGGTCTCGGAGGCGAAGCGCTGGCTGCTGGGCGGCTACAATCACGGCCACATCGCCAACCTGCCCTACCCCGTGGCGATGGAGATGGCGCTGGGCTTCCGCTTCACCGCGCAGCGCTTCTACGAGATCGGCTTCGTGAACCGCCTCGTCGATGCGGCCGATCTGATGCCCACGGCGATGTCGATGGCCGAGCATCTGCTGACCCTGCCGCCGGCATCGCGGGTGAACACGGTACACATGATGCGCCAGATGCGCCCCGCCCCGACCGCCGACCAGCAGCGGCTCGCCGACGCGCTGCACGATCACGGCGCCAAGAGCGACCTCATGGAATCGCGCGCCGCCTTCGCCGAGAAGCGCAAGCCCAACTTCAAGGGCTGGAACGATCCCGAGGACCGGTATCGCCTGCCGACCCTCGAGAGCGTGCGCAAGAAATAGAGCAACCAAACGACCCAGGCCGGCCTGTGCAAAGCGGGCCGGCCTTCGTCATGTGTGGAGATCGGAGACGCCGAGCCCAGTTCAGCAAAATTGTCATCCCGAGCGCAGCGAGGGACCTTCCCCTTCTGCGCCGGCCGGGAAGAGTAAAAGGTCCCTCGCTGCGCTCGGGATGACACCAATGTTGCTGTGAGGAGACGTGCGCCGCGTGGACCGGCGCAGGACAGCACTAATACGCTCGGCCCTCGCAGCGCGCGACGACGGTCTGGACGATCGCGCCGCGGGGATCGGCGTAATAGACGTGCGTGGCATTCTCCTGGCCGCGCTGGATGCCGATCATGATCGTGTCGGTCGGCACGATCCCGGTCAGCACGACGAGATGGCGGTCCGCGAACAGCACCGAGGCCCGCACCGGCGCGGCGCCGTTGTAGATCACGGTGGGCTCGCCGCCGCGGTTGATGATCGCGAACTTGGCACCGTCGTCCGCGATGCAGACCGACTGGCCATCGTTGATTTCGGCCGGCGCGGGCTTCGGAACAGCCGCGCGGCCCGCAACGACGCCCGGCATCGGGGCCGAGGGCGGGCGGTCGGGCGAGGCACCGTACTGGCTGGGCTGCTGCATCTGCGGCACCGGCGCGGGACGGGGCTTGTCAGCCGGCGGCTCCCCCCCGGGCCGCATCGCTTCGGAGGCGGCCATCACTTCGAGGCCGGGCCCGCGAACATAGCGCTGCGCGAGGTAGCCGATGACGCCGACGAAAACGAGCAGCACCGTGGCAAGCATCATCGCGGCCCGCCGACGCGCAGTCGCATCGGCATGCAGCAGACGGCCCACCGGCGCCGTGGGACGCGGCGGAGGGAACAACCCGGGCAGAGACTGACGAAGCCCCGGGGCAGGGTGCGCAGCCGCCGCCCGGACCGCGGAGCGCGCCTTGCCGAACAGGATCGCCGCGATGCGCTGCCGGGAACGGGCCTTGCCCGCCGCCTTCGCCGCCCGCGCGGTCGCTGCCGCCCGGGCCGCCTGTTCGCGGCGCGCGCGCTCGGCGTCGAGCGCCGACCGAACCCTGGCGTCGTATCCGGCGCGGTCCTCGGGATCGCTCAGAACCTGATAGGCGGCCGTGATCTGGCGGAAATTGTAGGCCGCCAACTCCGGATTCCCCGAGGCGACGTCGGGGTGGTACTTCTTCGCGAGATCGACATAGGCCGCGCGGATCGTCGCCGCGTCCGCCGTCCGCGTCACGCCCAGCACGAGATAATGGTCGACGTCGATCTTCATCGCCGCTTCATTCTACCGGATTTCACCGGAACGGCCCATGCGCCACACCTGCCCACCCTCCGAGTCCGCATTACGGACTCAGATGAAATTCTCCTCCGGCAGGCCGCCGCAGCGCGTATCCTCGCCGGCAACGGACACGAGTTCCGGGAGGAAGCCCATGAGCTACCAGTCGATCGAAGTGCGCAAGCTGACGCCCGGCATCGGGGCGGAGATTTCCGGTGTCGATCTGGGCAAGCCGCTCGGCAACCAGCAGTTCCAGGAAGTGCACGACGCGCTGATGGAAAACCTGGTGATCTTCTTTCGCGACCAGAAGATGTCGGTCGAGCAGCACAAGGAATTCGGCCGCCGCTTCGGGCCGCTGCACGTCCATCCCAACGCGCCGATCGAGCTGCCCGAGCATCCCGAGATCTTGGTCATCAAGGCCGACGAGAAGTCGCGCCATGTCGCCGGCGAGGAATGGCACACCGACGTATCGTGCGACGTCGAGCCGCCGATGGGCTCGATCCTCTATCTCACCGAGGTGCCGCCCGAGGGCGGTGGCGACACGCTGTTCGCCAACATGTATCGCGCCTACGACACGCTTTCCGAGCCGATCAAGCAGCTGCTGCAAGGCCTGACGGCGCTGCACGACAGTTCCAAGGCGCATTACTATCGCGTGAAGGCCACGGACCGCGACGGCATCAAGTTCCCCAACGCCGAGCATCCGGTGGTGCGTACCCATCCCGTGACGGGCAAGCAGAGCCTCTACGTCAATCGCGGCTTCACGCTCCGCATCCCGCAGCTGCGCAAGCACGAGAGCGATGCGCTGCTGGAAATGCTCTACCGCCACATCGAGACGCCGGAATTCCAGTGCCGCTTCAAGTGGCAGCCCAACTCGGTGGCGTTCTGGGACAATCGCTGCGTCCAGCACCACGCAATGTTCGACTATTTCCCGCACCGACGGTACGGCCACCGCGTCACGGTGTGCGGCGACAAGCCCTTCCTGCGGAAGAACTAGCGCCGGCCTTTACACCCGCCCCGCCTCTGTCCTATATGCGATCCACGATGATGCGTTTCGCGACCAAAACGACCACGACCAAAACGACCACCTTCGGTGGGCCGGCGAGGACGTGCGCGTAGAGTCGAACGTGACATAGGACAACCTCACAGGCCCCGCCGGTTTCGGACGGGGCCTTTGTCTTTCCAGGCGTCCGTCTCCCGGCTTCAACGAAGGAGACAGACATGAATTCGAGACCCCTTACCGTAGCCATCGTCGGTGCGACCGGCGCCGTCGGCGTGGAGTTCCTGCGCTGCCTCGCCGAGCGGCGTTTCCCGGTGAAGGAGCTGCGGCTTCTAGCCTCCGCCCGCTCGGTGGGCCGCGAGCTTTCCTTCGACGGCAAGGCGCTGGTCGTCCAGGAACTCACCGAGAAGAGCTTCGAGGGCGTCGACATCGCGATGTTCTCGGCGGGCGGCGGGATCTCGAAGCGTTATGCTCCGATCGCGGTCGCGGCGGGCGCGATCGTGGTCGACAACTCTTCGGCCTTCCGCATGGATCCCGAAGTGCCGCTGGTGATCCCCGAGATCAATGCCGGCGCCATCGCCGGCCACAGGGGCATCGTCGCCAATCCCAACTGCGCGGCCATCATCGCCATCACGCCGCTCTGGCCGATCCATCTGCACAACCGCATCCGGCGCATGACCATCGCCACCTATCAGGCGGCCTCGGGCGCCGGCGCCGCGGCCATGGACGAGCTCGCGGACTCGACACGCGCCTATCTCGACGGCCGTGCCTTCCAGCCCAAGGTGCTGCCGCACCCCTATGCCTTCAACCTGTTCAGTCATAACACCGCGATCGATCCCGACACCGGCTACAACGACGAGGAGACCAAGGTCATGCGCGAGACCCGCAAGATCTACGGCGATCCCGACCTGCGGCTGTCGGCGACCTGTGTGCGCGTGCCGGTGCTGCGCGCCCATGCGGCCGCCGTCACGTTCGAGTGCGAAAGGCCGATCGACGAGGCCCGCGTGCGCGTATTGCTCGCCAATGCACCCGGCGTGCGCCTCGTCGACGACCGCGAGCGCAATGTTTTCCCTATGCCGCGCGATGCCAGCCAGCAAGACGACATTCTGGTCGGGCGCATCCGCCAGGATCTCGGTGATCCCAGCGGCCACTCGATCTCACTGTTCGTGGCGGGCGATCAGTTGCTGAAGGGTGCCGCTCTAAACGCGGTTCAAATCGCGGAGCACCTGCTGGCGGCCTGACCCTGACTCGCCGAAGCATCCTATCGTCGCGAGCCGGGTATCTCCGCTCGCGACGACGGCCTATCTATTTTCTGGCGCGTTCGGCACTGGTGCTGGCGGCGCCCATGGTCTTGACCAGCTCGTAGATGCGCTTGCGTACCGAAGGCTCTCGAATCTTGTAGTACGCGCGCACGAGCTGCAGCGTCTCACGCTTGATCAGAGGGTCCTTCTCGACGGCGAAAGGAGTGCCGGCCTCGCCAAAGCCGCCGCCCTTCTTGACCCGTGCCGCCATCGGCCGGCCGGCCAGCACGTTGCCCGGCATCTCGTCGAAGAAATAAGAAACCGGCACGTCCAGCGCCTTGGCAAATTCGTAGAGTCGGCTGGAGCCCACGCGGTTCGCCCCCCGCTCGTACTTCTGCACCTGCTGAAAGGTGAGACCGACCGCATCGCCGAGCCTGGTCTGGCTCATGCCAAGCAGGGTGCGACGCTGACGCATACGGGTGCCGACGTGAGCGTCGACGGGATGGGATTTTGCCATTCCTGCTCTTCTTCCTGTTCGACGGTCCTACGCAATACGCGCCGAAAGCCCGGCCAGGCTCAAAACTACTTTCACCGCATCGGTATCACCGACCGTGCCGGGTCGTCCAAGCCAAAGGAGAAAGTCGGGCTGGATTCCAGCCGAGGACTGCTTTCGCCACGAGTAAATTGCCGTTTGAACGCAATTAACGATCGCCGATTCCCGCCGCAAAGCCAATTCTCACTATCGTCGAATCACTCGCACTGCAACCCGACGTTGCCAACTCGAACAGGACACGTCCAATATCGTGGGACTGGCCTTCAATACCTTTCGGGTATCGACAATGGATCTGAGGCAATTGAGATACTTCTGCGCCGTGGTTCGGGAAGGCCATTTCGGACGGGCGGCCGCGTCACTGGGAATCGCCCAGCCGCCGCTCTCCCGCCAGATCCAGAGCCTCGAGCGCCGGCTCGGCGTCGAACTTCTCCATCGGACGCAGAAGAAATTCGAGGTCACGCAGGCGGGCCTCCTTCTCTACGAGCGGGCGCGGCGGCTTCTCGATGGCGCCGACCAGGCCGTGGACGATGTGCGGCGCCTGGGGAGCGGCGAGACGGGACGCCTCACCGTGGGCTTCGCCCCATCCAACGCCTTCACGCTCTTGCCGCCCATCGTCGCACGCTTTCGTTCGGCCTATCCCGACGTGGAACTGGAGCTGCGGCAGCTCACGACGTCGATCCTGGTGACTTCGCTCGAATCGGGAAGCCTCGACGTCGCCCTGCTCCGGCCGCCCCTCAGCTCGCGATCTCTGCAGATCGTGACACTGATCCGCGAACCCTTCCTCGCGCTGGTGCCTTCCACGCACAGGCTGGCTGCGCGAAGTGACATGCAGCTTCGCCAGTTTGCGGGGGAGCCGTTCGTGATGTACTCACGGGTCGGCTTGCCGCTCCTCCACGCGCGGGTGATGGATATGTGCCGGCGCGCACACTTCTCCCCGCACATCGTCCAGTATGCCGAGCAGATCCACACGGTGGCAGGGTTCGTGGCTGCCGGCATCGGGGTCGCGGTTGCGCCGTCGACGGTGACGCGCTTCAACATGCCGGGGCTGCGCGTCCTTCAGATCGCCGAGAACCCCGCCCCGCTGGCTATGGCCATGGCGTGGCGCACCGGCACAGCCACCGGCCTGGTACGCAACTTCACCCGCATCGCGCGTGAGGCGACGAGCGCCTGGCAGGCCGCGCAGCGGGCCGAGTCGGCCTAGTCGGCCTTCTTGGAGATCAGCTTGAACTCGTGATCGAAGACGAGGTCGTGCTTTTGATTGCCGCACATCGCATCGTCGACTTCGAACTTGCCCGACGGATGCGGCGGCGACCTGTCGTCGTCGAACTCCATCTCGCCGCCCGTGCAGCCTGCCGATTTGACGGCAGACGCGAGACTTGCCCTTTCCTGGTCAGTGACGGGCCGATCCTTGCCGAGGACGGGTGCGGCCAAGCCGAAAGTCAGAAGAACGGCGGTGATCGTAATGGAACGGGCGCGCATCGGAACCTCCTGTTCGGGTTCGTACACAATGCGATTGACGCCATATGGTTGCATGCCCCCGACAGGGCGAAAACGCGGCGAGCCGCAGGCCGGCTTAAAGTGACTCGGCGCCGTTCAGGACGAAAAGGACGCGTGCGATGCGGTCGGAGCGGTTTGCCCACGCATGGTTGGTGCCGCGCTGGATCAGCACGTCGCCGACCTGCATCAGCGTCTCTCCGACATCCATCAACGCCCAGATCTCGCCCTCGATGACGATGGCGTAGTCGACGCTGTGGGTCTTGTGGAAGCCGGGGTGACGCGCGGTGCTGTCGTGCGCCTGGGCGGCGCCGTACTGGCTGAACACCTCGGCCTGATTGCCGTAGTTACGCTGCTTGTCGGGCGGAAACTCGACGATGCGCACGACATTGCCGGCCGGCGGCGGTTCGAGCCTGAACGGCCGGGCCGTCGGGTCGGCCCGCCCTGCCTCGTTGGTCGCGGGAACCGCGTCGAGCACCCAGAGATTGGTCAGCCCGACATTGGGTGAATGCGACGGCGAGAACGGATGCGGCGCCGGGCCGTCCTCGAGAAACACGGACCGCCCCTCCCCGTCGTGGCCCGTTACGATACGGCGTACAGGTTTCACCATCTCATCTGCCTCCTGAGAAATCAGCGGCGAGCACTATGCATGCTCGCGCCGCTCCGGGAAGACCGTCAATGCCCCGGTCAACGCAGCAGCTAACCGCGACGCCTGTCGGAACCCTCCAGGCGATCGGCCTTCACGGGCCGCTCGGGCAGCAAAAGGTACTTGCCGCCGCCTGCCGCTCCGGCTGGATCACGCCGCGCGCATGCTGGTAGAGCTTCGCCGCGCGCTCAAGATCTTGGCCGAGGGCGGCCTCGACCGCGCCGGCATAGAGATCGCTGAGCCCGGTGCGCACCGCCGTGTCGGTCCGGCTCGCATCCCAGCCCTTTCGTTCGCCCTGGTAGCGTAGCTCGCCCACCGCGGTC
>JAKFVZ010000684.1 GCA_021732965.1 Reyranella sp. | reverse complement strand
GGACCTCGGCGAACACCGAGACCGGGTCGCCTCCCGCCAGGCCGACCGCCGCCTGGACCGCAGGCACGTCGGCGCGCAGGAACGGGTTGGTGGCCTTCTCCTCGCCGAGCAGCGACGGCACGGTGGCCTCGCCCCTGGCGCGCGCCGCGTCGATCGCGGCCGAGCGGGCCTTGAGCGCCTGATTGCCGGTCTCGACGGTCAGCGCGAAGCGCGCGTTCGACTGGGTGTATTCGTGGGCGCAGTAGACGCGCATGTCGTCCGGCAGCGCGCGGAGCCGACTGAGCGACGTCCAGAACTGCTGCGGCGTGCCCTCGAACATGCGGCCGCAGCCCAAGGCGAACAGCGTGTCGCCGCAGAACAGCGCCTTCTGGTCGCGGAACGCGTAGGCGATGTGGCCGCTGGTATGGCCCGGCACGAAGAAGATCTCGGCTTCGGCCTCGCCGAACCGGTAACGGTCGCCGTCGTCGACCTCGACGTCGATGCCGGGAATGCGGCCCCGATCCTGGCGAAGGCCGACGATGGTGCAGCCGGTTGCCTTCTTGATCTCCAGGTTGCCGCCGACATGGTCGCCATGATGGTGGGTATTCAGGATATGGGTGATCTTCCAGCGGCGCTTTTCGGCCTCCGCGAGGACCGGCCCGGCGACGGCGGGATCGACGACGGCCACGGCGCCGCTCTGCGGCTCGCGCATCAACCACACGTAATTGTCGTTCAGGACCGGGATTCGGACGATGTCTAGCGTTGTGCTCATGTTGCAACGCTAGCAGAGCTGGAATGCGCCGGCCATGGCCCGGCCGGCCGGCTTTCTGCTACAGTCCGGGCATGTGGAGCGATGTCCTCGACCTTGAGGAATTCTATGGCAGCACGCTGGGTCAGATGACCGGGCGGCTGTTGCGCACCCGGTTGCGCGAAATCTGGCCGAATGTTCGCGGCGAGACCGTGCTGGGCCTGGGTTACGCACAACCGCTGCTGCGTCCCTTCATGGAAGAGGCTGCACGGACTCTCGCGTTCATGCCGGCCCCGCAGGGCGTGACGCGCTGGCCCCGTGAAGGCCGCAACCTCGCGACCCTCGTGGATGAGCTCGACCTGCCGCTGCCCGACCGCTCGGTCGACCGCGTCGTGCTGGTCCACGCCGTCGAATGCACCGAGCAGCTTCGCCCGATGCTGCGCGAGATCTGGCGCGTGATGGCCGACGGCGGCCGCATGGTCGTGGTCGCGCCGACCCGCACCGGCTTCTGGTCCCAGATCGACCGCTCGCCCTTCTACCAGGGCCATCCCTATTCGGCCGGGCAGCTCAATTCCCTGCTGCGCGCCAACATGTTCGCGCCGCTGCGCCAGACGCGCGCGCTCTACATGCCACCGACCCGCTCTCGCCTCATGATGCGGATGGCGCCGACGGTCGAGCGCTTCGGCCAACGCTGGCTTGGCCGCTTCGGCGGCGTCAACGTCATCGAATCCGGCAAGCAGCTCTATGCCGGCATCGCCGAACGCAGCCAGCCGCAGGCGGTCGCCGCCGTGCGGCCGAAGCTGCGCGTCGCCAGCTCGCGCGACACGCCCCAGGTTGCGGGCGCCGCCCGCACCACCGAGGACGGCGAAAAGCCCACCTCCTAGATTCCGGATAGAAAGAGCGACATGTCATTTTCTCCGCGCGTGATCGCGCTGCTTGGTTTTGGCGAAGCCGGTACGGCCATCGCGCGTGGTCTTGCGAGCGAGAGCGGCTGGCGTGGCCCGTCGAAGCCCGGGGACAACGCCCCGCGCCGCCTCATCGCCATCGACACCGCACTCGACAAGGATCCGCGGGGCACGGCGCTCGGCGAGGTCGCACGCGGCCTCGATGTCGCGATCAGCGACCGCTACACCGAGGCGCTCGGCGAGGCCGATCTCGTGATCTGCGCCGTGCAGGGCGAGCACGCGCTCTCGGCCGCCAGGTCCGCCGCTCCGCTTTTGAAGAAAGGCGCGCATTATCTCGATCTCTGCACCGTCAGCGGCCGGATGTCGGACGAGGATCGCGCCGAGATCGAAGCGGGCGCCGGCCGCTACGTCGACGTGGCGGTCATGGGCGGCTTCTTCAAGCAGGGCATCAAGGCGCCGATGCTGGTTGCCGGCGAGGATGCCGCCGGGGCCGTCGCCTGGATGAACGACAACGGATTCGTGGCGACGCTGCTGGGACCGAAGCCCGGCAGCGCCTCGTCGGTGAAGATGATCCGCAGCACGCTGGTGAAGGGCATCGAAGCGCTGGGCGTCGAGGCGCTGGTCGCCGCGCAGCGCCAGGGCATCCTCGACGAGGTGCTGGGCTGCCTCGGCGACGCCGATTCGATGGGCCTCAGCGGCTTCATCACCATGCTGGTGCAGACGCATGTCGTGCATGCCCATCGCCGCTGGGAGGAAATGGGACTGGTCGCCCAGACGCTGCGCGAGACCGGCGTCGATCCGCTGATGACCGAGGCCATCGAGAAGAGCCATCGCCGTACCGTCGACGCGCACATCGCGCCCGCCGATGGCCAGGTACCGAGCCTCGAGGACGCGCTCAGGATCCTGTCGGAGAAGGTGATCCGTGGCGGGTGAAGTCTTCGACCGGCTGGTGACGCTCCTCACCGAGGCGAAGGCGAAGTTCCGCGTCATCGAGCATGCTCACGAGGGCAAATCGGAAGCGATCAGCGTCATCCGCGGCAATCGCCCCGACCAGGCCGCCAAGGCCATGGTGCTGGACGTGCGCGGCGGCGGAGGGGGCAAGCGCCATGTGCTCGCCATCCTGCCGGGCAGCCGCAAGCTCGACTTCGCCGCCGTCGCCACGCTCTTCGAGGCGCGCAAGTGCGGCTTCGCCTCGCCCGAGACGGCCCAGGCGCTGACCGGGTGCGTCATGGGCGCAGTGCCGCCGTTTGCGCTCGACCCCGCAATCTCGATCGTCGTCGAGGAAGACCTGCTCGCAAACGAGACGCTGTTCTTCAACGCCGGCCGCCTCGACCGCTCGATGGAACTCGACACCAGGGACTGGCTGGCGATCGCCAAGCCACGCCTTGCCCGGATCGCGACGCGTGACTGAGAGCTGGCGCTTCGGTCCCGTGGCCGAAGACGACTTCGAGCCTCTGCTCGCCATCCGCACCGATGTGATGCGCGAGCATCTGGAGCGCGTCGGCCGCTACACGCCCGAGCGCTCGCGCCGCATGTTCCGCGGCCACTTCGACGAGCCGGGCACACGGTTGATCCTGCACGACGGCGTGCGCGTGGGCTGCGTCGGATTCCGCGAGCACGAGCAAGAGATCAGGATCGACTCGTTCTATCTCGAGCGCCGCCTGCACGGCTCCGGACTCGGCACGAAGATCCTGAAAGCGCTGCTGGCCGAAGCCGACGCGACGGGTCTCCCCGTCCGCCTCGAAGTGCTGACCGGCAGCAAGGCCGACCGGCTCTACCTGCGGCACGGCTTCGTGAAGCTGAGGGAAGACGCGATCGAAGGCTTCTACGAACGGCTCACGTCTTCATAGGAGCGCGCCACTCCAGTGCGCAATCATGATCATGAGCGCCACTGGAGTGGCGCGCTCCATTGCTCAATCCCGCCGCAGCATGAACACCGCCTGCTCGCCGATCAGGTTGGCCAGCAGCGGCGGCAGGGTGATGCGGCGGCTCTTGTTGTTCAGGACGATCGCGCGCTCGATCCGCACGCCCATCGTCCGGCACAGCGCGCGAAAGTCGTCGATGCTGCAGAGATGGATGTTGGGCGTGTCGTACCACTTGTAAGGCAGCGAGGTCGTCTCGGGCATGCGACCGCCGAACACCAGCCGCAGCCTCACCTGCCAGTGCGCGAAGTTGGGGAACGACACGATGGCGTGCTTGCCGACGCGCAGCATCTGCTCCAGGACCTGACGCGGCTCGCGCGTGGCCTGCAGCGTCTGGCTCAGGATCACGTAGTCGAAGGCGTCGTCGGGATAGTCGCGCAGGTCGGTATCGGCATCGCCCTGGATCACCGAGAGGCCGTTGGCCACGCAGGCGTTCACGCCGGCCTGGCTGAGTTCCATGCCGCGGGCATCGACCCGTTTGAAGTTCATCAGATAGGCCAGCAGCGAGCCGTCGCCGCAGCCGACGTCGAGCGCACGCGTGCCCGGCTCGACCATGTCGGCGATGAGCTGCAGATCGACACGAATCGGCGTGCTCACGACAGACCTCCCAGCCCGCGCACCGACGCGGCACCCTTGAGAAAGCCCGAGAGCGTGCGGAACATCTCGGGCTCATCGAGCAGGAAGGCGTCATGGCCCTTGTCGCTGTCGACCTCGACGAACGACACGTTGGCCGCCGCCGCGTTCAGCGCATGCACGACCGCGCGGCTCTCGCGCGTCGGGAACAGCCAGTCGCTGGTGAAGGACATCAGGCAGAAGCGCGTGGCCGAGCCCTTGAAGGCATTGGCCAGCACGCCGCCATGCGCGCCCGCGAGGTCGAAATAGTCCATCGCGCGGGTGATGTAGAGATAGGAATTCGCGTCGAACCGATCGACGAAGGTCGAGCCCTGATAGCGCAGGTAGCTCTCGACCTGGAAGTCGGCGTCGAAGCCGAACCCCAGCGCATTGCGATCCTGTAGCGCGCGCCCGAACTTCCGCTGCAGTGCCTGTTCCGAAAGATAGGTGATGTGCGCCGTCATGCGGGCCACCGCGAGGCCGCGCGACGGCATCGTCTGGTGCAGCCGGTAGTCGCCGCCCTTCCATTCCGGGTCGGCCATGATCGCCTGACGCCCAACTTCGTGGAATGCGATGTTCTGGGCGGAGTGACGGGCGGCGCAGGCGATCGGCACGGCCGAGAAAACGCGCTTCGGATGGCTGGCGGTCCATTCGAGCACCTGCATCCCGCCCATCGATCCGCCGATGACGCAGAACAGGTCGGGAATGCCGAGATGGTCGATCAGCGCCACCTGCGCCCGCACCATGTCGCCGATGGTCACGACCGGAAAGCGCAGGTTCCAGGGCTGCCCGGCCTTCGGATCGGTGTCGAGCGGACCGGTGGTGCCCAGGCATCCGCCGAGCACGTTGGTACAGATGATGAAGTAGCGCGCCGGATCGAGGATCTTCCCCGGGCCGACGATGCTTTCCCACCAGCCGGGCTTGCCGGTCACCGGATTGCGGTCGGCGACGAACTGGTCGCCGGTCAGGGCGTGGCAGATGAGGACGGCGTTCGACCTGTCGGCGTTCAGCTCGCCGTAGGTCTGGTAGGCGACGCGATAGGGTCCGAGATCGACGCCGCAGTCGAGCCTCAGCGGCCGGTCCGCCCCCAGGACCGCGTGGCGGCACTGGGCGAGCGCCTTGCGCTCGGCATCGGTAAGGTCGTTCAGCACTGCCCTCTCCCGCGAAGGAGCCAACGAAAAAGCCCCCGGCCGGAAGGACGGGGGCTTTTTTCGAGCACTCCGACCTTTTAGCGATGTTTAACGTGGTCGCAAGCCGGTCGGCCCAAATTCCACGGAGAGGCTCTATACGGTCGTCGGCGGCGCGAGGCAAGTCTCTTGCGGCTTGTTTGCCTTTACGCGGGCCGTCCGGACGTAGTATCGCCCCTGCGCACAGGAAAATAACGGCCTTATGGACGCTCCCAATCTCGAAATCTTGCGGCAGGAAATCGATGCCATCGACACGGACCTGCACGGTCTGATCCGTCGCCGCTCTGAGGTCGTCGGGCATATTTCCTCAACCAAGCCGTCGGGCGGCCTGGCGCTGCGTCCGGGCCGCGAGGCCCAGGTGCTGCGCAAGCGGCTGGCCACGCATGACGGGAACTTTCCGGCCGGCGCCGTCTATCGCATGTGGCGTGAGATGATGAGCGCCTTCACGCTCATCCAGACGCCCGGCCTCAAGATCGCGATCTGCCGCCCGGCCGACCAGCCCGGCTACTGGGACCTCGCGCGCGACCATTTCGGCTGCCAGATACCCTTCGTCGCCCACGACACGCCGGCCGGCGTGCTGGCCGCGGTGCGCGCCGGGCCGACGACCATCGGCGTCGTCCCCGCCCCGCTCGAGGCCGATTCCACGCCGTGGTGGCCGATGCTCGCCGGCAAGGACACGACCCTGCCGACCGTCATCGCCCGCCTGCCCTTCCTGTCCATGCCCAACGCCCGCGCGCGCGGCATCTCGGCCTTCGTGCTGGCCCGCATCGACGCCGAGCCGAGCGGCTCGGATCGCGCGCTGATCGCCGTCGAGGCCAACAACGGCCTGAGCCGCGACCGTATCGCTGCGGCGCTGGCCAAGGCCGGCCTTCCGGCCTTCACCTCGGCGCTGGACCAGGTCATGGCCGGAGTGCATCACTATCTCGTCGAGGTGCCGGGCGTGATCGCCGACGAAGATCCGCGCCTGCGCGAACTCGAAGCGGCCCTGGGCCTCGAAAACGGACGAGCGGCGGCGATCGGCGCCTATGCAGTGCCGATCGACGCCAAGCCGTGACCTGAACTTTCGAAGGAGACTGGCATGAGCGCGCTCACCCCTCGTCCGGGCATCATGAAGATCGCGCCCTATGTGCCGGGCAAGGACTCGATCGACGGCAAGGAGACGATCGCCAAGCTCTCGTCCAACGAGGGCGCGCTCGGCCCCTCGCCCAAGGCGATGGCCGCCTACACCAAGGCGGCGTCCGAACTGCACCGCTATCCCGACGGCGACACCAGCAAGCTGCGCAAGGCGATCGGCCGCCGTTTCGGCCTCGATCCGGCGCGCATCGTCTGCGGCGCCGGCTCCGACGAGATCCTGAACCTGCTGGTCCGCGCCTACTGCGGCCCGGGCGACGAGCTGCTCCACAGCCAGTACGGCTTCCTGATGTACGCAATCAACGCGCTGGGCGTTGGAGCGACGCCGGTCGCGGCGCCTGCAAAGGACTACGGCAGCGACATCGACGCGATGCTGGCCGCGGTGACGGACAGGACCCGCATCGTCTGCCTCGCCAACCCGAACAACCCGACGGGCACCTACGTCACCAAGGACGATGTCCGCCGCCTGCATGCCGGCCTGCCGAAGAACGTGCTGCTGATCATCGACGCGGCCTATGCCGAGTATGTCAGCAAGAACGACTACGAGTCGGGCGTCGAGCTGGTCGACCAGGCCGAGAACGTGGTGATGACCCGCACCTTCTCGAAGATCTACGGGCTGGGCGGGCTGCGGCTCGGCTGGATGTACGGCCCGGCCGGCATCGTCGACGTGATGAGCCGGCTGCGCCAGCCGTTCAACGTCAACCTCGCCGCGCAGATCGCAGGCGTCGCGGCGCTCGACGACATCGCCCATACCGACGCCAGCCGCACCAGCAACGACATCTGGCTGCCCTGGCTCAGCGCAGAACTGACGAAGCTCGGCCTGAAGCCGCTGCCCAGCGTCGGCAACTTCCTGCTGGTCGGCTTCGGCTCGAAGGAGCGCGCCACGGCGGCCAACGAGTGGATGATGAACGACGGCCTGATCCCGCGTCTGGTCGCGGGCTACGGCCTACCCGAGCATCTGCGCATCACCGTCGGCACCGAAACCGAGGTTAAGGCGGTGCAGGCCTCGCTCGCCCGCTTCGTGGCAGCGCAGAAATGAGCGAACCGCTGTTCGACAAGATCGCGCTGATCGGCATCGGCCTGATCGGCGGCTCGATCGCGCTGGAGGCTCGCAAGCGCGGCCTCGCCAGGCACATCGTTGCGGCGACGCGCAGCGCCGAGACCGCGGCGCTCGCCAACAAGCTGAAGCTCGCCGACCACTGCGTCACCGATCTCGCGGAAGCCTGCAGGGACGCCGACCTGGTGATTGTCTGCACGCCCGTCGGTGCCTGCGGCGCGGCCACCAAGGCCTTCGCGTCGGCACTGAAGCCCGGCTGTATCGTCTCCGACGTCGGCTCCGTGAAGCAAACTGTGATCGCCGACATGGCGCCGCATATTCCCGAGGGCGTGCATTTCGTGCCGGCCCATCCGGTGGCCGGCACCGAAAACTCCGGCCCGGAAGCGGCGCTGCTGGACCTGTTCCAGGGTCGCTGGTGTATCCTGACGCCGCTGCCCGACAGCGACGCGGCGGCCGTCGACAAGCTCGAAGCCTTCTGGAAGGGTCTGGGCAGCCTGGTCGAGCGGATCGATCCCAAGGATCACGACCGCATCCTGGCGATCACCTCGCATCTGCCGCATCTCATCGCCTACACGATCGTGGGAACGGCCGACGATCTCGGCGGCCATCTCAACAGCGAGGTGCTGAAGTTCGCCGCCGGCGGCTTCCGCGACTTCACCCGCATCGCCGCCTCCGATCCCACGATGTGGCGCGACGTGTTAA
>JAKFVZ010000677.1 GCA_021732965.1 Reyranella sp. | reverse complement strand
CTAAACCCCGATCACGACGCCGTCGTGGCCAGGGTCGGCGCCGCCGTCGAGGCCGTCCTCGTGGATGCGGATGCCATGGACGGCGGCGAAGCCGAAGCCGTAGGGGCTGCGGACGACCGGATAGCCCTGCCCCTGCAGTTCGCGCTCGACGCGGCCCTGGATGCGGTTCGAGATGTCGATCGCGTCCGAGGTCGCGGAAAAGCGCGGCGCGCTCACCGCCTCGACCATCGTCATGTCGAAGTCGAGCGCGTTCAGGATGACGTGCAGCACGCCCATGGCGATCTGCGTCGCACCGGGCGCGCCGATGATCAGGTGCGGCTTGCCGTCCTTGAAGATGATCGACGGCACGACCGAGCTGAACCGCGCCTTGCCCGGCGCGATCGAGCCCGCACGGCCCGGCCGCGGATCGAACACGCCCATGCAGCCGTTGTACATGAAGCCGAGGCCGGGCGTGATCACGCCCGAGGGCATGCCCAGCGAATGGGTCATGGTGAAACAGTTGCCGTCCTTGTCGAGGACGGAGATGTGCGTCGTGTCCTTGGAGACCGCGCCTGAGTTGAAGCGCGTGACGCTCGCCTTCTCTCCGCGCGCGATCTCGCCCGCCATCGCCTTGGCATAGGCTTTCGAAGTCAGCTCCTCCACCGGCACGGTGACGAACTTCGGATCGCCTACCTTGGCGTCCTTGTCGATCGTCGCCCGCTTCATCGCCTCGGTCACGATGCGCACATGCTCGGTCGAGCCATGTTCGAGCGCACCGATGTCGAAGTTCTCGAGGATGTTCAGCATCTCGATCAGCATCACGCCGCCGCCCGGCGGCTGGTTGGTCGAGACCTTGTAGCCGCGATAGTCGCCCCACAGCGGCGCGTTGCGTACGGTCTTCCAGGCCTTGAGGTCCTCGATCGACAACAGCGCGTCGTTCTTCTTCATGTCCTCGGCGATCGCCTGCGCGATCTCGCCGGAATAGAAGACATCGGCGCCGCCCCTGGCGATGGCCCGCAGTGTCTGGCCGTAGTCGCGGTTCACGACCTTGTCGCCTACCCGCTTTGGCACGCCGTCGGGCCGGCAGTAGAGTTCGCGCGCGGCGGGTGTGAAGCCGGTGCGCTCGAAGTTCGGGGCGCGGCCGAAGGCGCCGTCGTCGGCCCACCAGAAATGGACGTGCGGCCGCACCGTCCAGCCGCTCTCGGCCCAGGCGATGGCCGGCTCGACGATGCGCGACCACGGCAGGCTGCCGTGCTCCTTGTGCGCGTCGTAGTACATCTTGAGATTGGCCGGCGCGCAGATCGACTGGTAGCCGATGTCGTTCACGCGGCCTTTCAGGATGAAGCCGTAGCCGTCGCGCGCCTCGCTCTCGATCAGGTTGGCCCACATGTCGGGCCGCGCTGCCAGCGGCGCCGGCGCATGGGCGTCGATGTAGCCGTGGAACTTCTTGCCCGGCATGTAGATGCCGCACGAGCCGAAGCCCGCGATGCCGCACATCTGCGGATCGACGACGCCCTGCACCAGCGCGCAGGCGATACCGGCATCGACGGCATTGCCGCCCTCGCGCAATACGTCGGCTCCCGCCTCCGTCGGCTCGGGCTGCGGGGCCACCATCATCGCCTGCTTCTTGTACCGCACGTCGCTTCCTCCAACTCTTTGTTGGCGCGACTCAATCCCAACCGTTGCGCTTGCGCAATATCGCGGTCGAGGGTGCCAGCGCGAGACCCTTGCCCTGCAGCGTGGGCAGCCATTCGGCGAGGGCCTGCAGCGTGGCGTCATGCGGATGGCCGATCGCGACAACGAAGCCCTGCCGTCGCGCCACGGCCTCCGTCTCGGCAAGCTTGCGGCGCACCGACTCCAGCGTCTCCTCGTCGTCGAGGAAGACGTGGCGTACGATCGACGGCACGCCGAACTCCTGCGCCGCCTGTTCGCCGACCGACTGCGGCGTCGTGCGCGAATCGAGGAACATCAGCCCGCGCGGCTTGAGCTGGCGCATCACGAGGTCCATGCCGGGTCGACTTGCGGTGAAGCGGCTGCCCATGTGGTTGTTGATGCCGACATAGCCGCCGAAACTATCCAGCGCGATCAGCAGCCTCTGGCGCAGTTAGGCGTCGGACATCGACACCATCAGGGCGCCCGGGCCGGGATCGTTGCGGCCGTTGGGCTCCATCGGCATGTGCAGCATCAGCTCGTGCCCTCGCGCCCGCGCCGCGCGGCTCTGCTCCGGCAGGTCCTTGGCATAGGGCAGGAACGACATGGTCATCGGGCCCGGCAGCTCCCACGCGCGCTTGGAACGCGCGCGGTCGAGCCCGACATCGTCGATCACGATCGCGACCAGCGGCCGGCTCTTGAGGTCGCGAAACGGCACCGCATTGCGTCGCCAGGTCTGTTCGGCCGACAGGGCCGCGGCGACCTGCTTGACGCGTGGCTTCTCCTCGAGCGTCGGCAACGGCTTTCCCGGCTCGGCTTCGGAATATTTGGGAAAGCCCGGGATATCGTCGATGCGCGCGTATTTCGCTTCCGGTTGCGCGGGCTGCGATGCGGCACTGCGCTTCATGTCTTCAAGCGTATCGCGCGCTGCTCGATCGCTGCCGCGCAGATCGAGTCGCTCGGCGATCCAGTAGCCGCCCAGCATGCTGCCAAAGAACAGCACAACCACGGCGATGGTGATCGAATGCCAGCGATGCCTGGCGATCCAGGCAACGAGGGCGTCGTAACGGAACAGCAGACGGTCGACGAAGCCGGGCCCGCGCCTCGGACTCCTTCTGTTCGTCTTCCCGCTTCTGTTCTTCCTCGACGCCATCTGAGAGTTATGCCCTAACCTCTTGGCCGAGGCCACTATTTCGCCTCAATCCAGCGGTGTTCGTGGCTATAGGTTCGCCAGCGACTTGATGAGCCGGATGTCGGGTTCGCCCGAACGGCCGCTTTCGCGGCGGAAGCCGAGATGCTTGGCGAGATCGAGCATCTTGCTGTTCTCGCGCAGCACATGACCGACGACGCGCTTGATGCCGCGCGCCTTGCCGTAGAGCAGCACATGGCGCAGCAGCAGTTCGCCATAGCCGCGGCCCTGCCGATCCGACGCGACCGTCAACGCGAACTCGGCTTGCTGGAAATCGGGATCGGCCACGAGCCGGCCGACGCCCACCAGGTCCTTGCCGCCTTCAAGCAGCAGGAACGCCATCTCCCGGTCGTAGTCGATCTGCGTCAGTCGCGCGGCGAGTTCGTGACTCATCTCGCGCAGGGGACCGAAGAAGCGCATGCGCACGTCCTCGGGCGTCATCCGCCGCGTGAAGGCGCGCAGGATCGGCTCGTCGTCGGGACGGATGGGTCGCAGGCGCAGCTTCTCACCGCGATGCTCCACTTCCGTTTCCAACTCGACCGGATAGGGCCGGATGGCGAAGCGCGCCGCCCGCTCCGGCCCCTTCTTGAGAGGCTGAACCACGATGCGCGCATCGAGAGCGATCACGCCGTCGGCGTCGGCCAGCAAGGGGTTGATGTCGAGTTCGGCGATCTCGCCGACATCGGCGATGAGCTGCGACAGGCGGATCATCACCTGACCCACGGCCGCACGGTCCGCCGGCGCGCGGTCGCGGTAGCCGCGCAGCAGCCTGTCGACTCTCGTCCGGCTGAGCGCATCCTCGGCCAGCACCGGATCGAGCGGCGGCAGCGCCAGCGCCTTGTCGTCGATCACTTCGGCCGCCACGCCGCCATGCCCCACCAGGATGATCGGCCCGAACACCGCATCCTCGGCCGCGCCCAGGATCAGTTCCACCGCATGCGGGCGGCGGATCATGGGCTGGACCACGAACCCGTCGATCCGGGCCTTGTTCGCCATGACCAGCATCTTGCCTGTCATCTCGCGCACCGCATCCAGCACGGCCTGCTCCGACATCAGGTCGAGCGCTACGCCGCCCACATCGGTCTTGTGCGTGATGTCACGCGACAGGATCTTCACGGCCACGGGAAAGCCTGTGCGCGCGGCCGCAGCGGCTGCCTCCGCGGCGCCGCGCACGATCTCCGTCGGCACGACGGGAATGCCGTAGGCCGCCAGCACGCGCTTGGCCTCGGGCTCGGTCAGCACGGATCGTTTCTCGGCGAGCGCCCGCTGCACGATCGAGCGAACCTGGTCGGTATCCGACCGCACTTCCGGCACCGACGGCGGCGTGCGCTGCAGGGCCCGCTGGCCGCGGCGGTATTCCACGAGGTGCATGAAGCCGCGCACGGCGCGCAGCGGCGTGTCGTAGGCCGGGATCCCGGCTTCGTGCAGCACGTGGCGGCCGGCCTGCGCCTCGGGGCCGCCGATCCAGCAGCCGATTACCGGCACGACCTTGGCTCCCGGAGCGCCGACGATGGCGCGGGCGGCCTCGACCGAGGAGGTCAGCGCCGTGGGTACGTTCATGGCCAGCACCGCGCCGACGCTGCGATCGTCGGCCAGCCCGTTCAGGGCCGCGGCGTAGCGTGCGCCGTCGGCGTCGCCCACGATGTCGACGGGATTGGCGCGCGACCAGGCGCGCGGCATCTCCTTGTCGAGATTACCGATCGTACGCGGCAACAGGGTCGCGAGTTCGCCTCCCTCGTCCATCAGAAGATCCGTGGCGATGATGCCGGCGCCGCCGCCGTTGGTCAGGATGGCCAGCCGCTCGTTGCGCGGCGCGATGCCGTGACCCAGCGTCTCGGCCGCGTCGAACAGCTCGCCGAGGCCCAGCACGCGCACCAGCCCCGCCCGCGCAAAGGCCGCGTCGTAGACGGCGGCCGATCCCGCCATCGAGCCGGTATGCGACGCCGTCGCCTGAGCCGCCGCGGCATGACGGCCGCCCTTCAGGACGATGACCGGCTTGATGCGCGCCACGCCGCGCGCCGCCGACATGAACTTGCGCGCCTGTGTTATTCCCTCGACGTACATCAGAACCGCGCGGGTCTCGAAGTCGCGCGCCAGCATGTCGAGCACGTCGCCGAAATCGACGTCGGCCATGTCGCCCATCGAGATCAGGTGCGAGAAGCCGATGCCCTGCGCCACGCCCCAGTCCGCGAGTCCGGCCAGCACGGCGCCGGACTGTGCCACGGCGGCGATGCGCCCGCCCTTCAGGCGCGTGGGTCCGAAACTCGCGTTGAGGCCGAGCCGCGGCGCGGCATAGCCGATGCAGTTGGGGCCGACGATGCGCAGCAGATGCGGCCTGGCGGCATTGAGCAGACGCTGGCGCCAGCGGGCATTGACGGCGCCCGCATCGGGACCGTTGCCCGGGCCGGCGCTGATCACAACCGCGGTGCGCGTACCCGCCTGTCCAAGAGACGTGATCAGGGCGGGAATTGTCTCGGCGGGCGTCATGATGACGGCGAGATCCGCCGGCTCGGGCAGGTCCATGACGCGCTTGAAGACCGTGCGGCCGGCGATCGTACCGCCCTTGCGGTTGACCATGTAAACATCGCCCTGGAAGCCGCCGGCCAGGAGATTGTGGGTGACCGCCGCGCCCACCGAACCAGGGCGTTCGCTGGCGCCGATGGCGACGATCGAGCGGGGCGCCATCAGGGCATCGAGGTTTCGGGTCGACATGGCGCTAGAAGAGCGCCGGACCGTTCATCAGCACAAGCCCCGAAACGATCACGAACGCCGCAGCCACCCGGCGGGCTCCGAACGGCTCGCCGAGGATCAGGGTGCCGATCAGGGCGCCGAACAGCACCGACGTTTCCCGCAGCGCCGCGACATGGGCCATCGGTCCCAGCGCCAGCGCATAGATCGCGATGCCGTATCCGGTATTGGCGATCAGCCCGCCCCCGACGCCGCGATACCAGGTCTTCTTCATGTGCGCCCAGACGGTCGCCGGCCGCTTCCAGAAAGCCAGCACCAGCAGCCACGGCCCTTCCAGCACGGCCAGCCAGGCGATGTAGGAGATGCGGTGCTGCATGGTCTCCCCGGCGGCACGCACGCCCAGCCCGTCGGAGATGATGTAGCCCGCGATGGTGATGCCGGTGAGGACCGCGAACAGCGTCGCGAGGCCATGACGGCTGCCCGGTCGCGGCACGACGTTCTTCAGCGGCAGGGCCAGAGCAACCAGGCCGAAGCTCAGGAGGAACACGCCGACGATGTCCTGCGGCCGCAGATGCTCGCCGATGAACCGGCCCGACACGAGCGCGACCAGCAGCGGACCGAGACCGCGCGCGATCGGATAGGTGTGGCTGAGGTCGCCGTAGGAATAGGCCTTCAGGAGGAAGAAGTAATAGGCGACGTGAATGGCGACCGAGAGGATGAGGTACTTCCACGCCGCGGTCTCGATCATCGGCACGAACGGCACGATGCAGAGGCCCATCACCGTACCGGTCGTCATGATCAGGCCGAAGGTCGCGAGACGATCCGACTGATCCGCCTTCAGGATAGCGTTCCAGGTGGCGTGCATCAGCGCTGCGGCGAGCAGCAGCGCGATGATCAGGGGCTCGACGACCAAGGGGGCACTTTCTTCTTGTTGCCCTCACCCTACGCCCGTGCCCAAGATCGGTGAAGGGCGGAAACAGGATGCGAGGCATGCGATGACGGTCGAGACGTACAAGGCGGCGCGTGAGTTCATGCTGGCCCACCGTGGCGACTACCAGACGGCCTATCGCGACTTCCGCTGGCCCGAGATGGATCGCTTCAACTGGGCGCTCGACTGGTTCGACGCCGAGCTGGCGCGCGGGCCGCTGGCGAACCAGGCCGCCCTCACGATCGTCGGCGACGGCGCCGCAAGCCTCACCTTCGCCGAATTGTCGGAGCGCTCCAATCGCGTCGCCAACGGATTGCGCGCGTTGGGCGTCAAGCGCGGCGACCGCATGCTGCTGATGCTGGGCAACGTGGCGCCGCTCTGGGAAGTGATGCTGGCCGCCATGAAGCTGGGCGCCGTCGTCATCCCCGCAACCACCCTGCTCACGCCGGTCGATCTCGCCGACCGATTCGAACGGGGCCGCGCGCGCCATGTCGTGGCCGCCGCCGGCGAGACCGCCAAGTTCGACGGCTTCGACAAGAGTCTGACGCGCATCGCGGTGGGTGATGCGCCCGCTGGCTGGCACACCTACGCCAGTCTGCTCGACCATCCGGCCCAATTCGAACCGGACGGTCCGACGCAGGCCGATGATCCGATGCTGCTCTATTTCACGTCCGGCACCACGGCGAAGCCCAAGCTCGTGCTGCATTCGCATCGCAGCTATCCGGTCGGCCATCTCACCACGATCTTCGTGCTGGGACTGCGGCCGGGCGACGTGCATCTCAACATCTCGTCGCCCGGCTGGGCCAAGCATGCGTGGAGTTGCTTCTTCGCGCCGTGGATCGCGGGCGCCACGATTTTCATCGCCAACCAGCCGCGCTTCAACGCGCGCTATCTGCTCGATGCGGTCATCGCCAACAAGGTCACGACGCTCTGCGCACCGCCGACCGTGTGGCGCATGCTGATCCAGGAAGACCTGAAATCCGCCAGGACGTCGCTGCGCGAGGTGCTGGCGGCCGGCGAGCCTCTGAACCCCGAGGTGATCGAGCAGGTCGAGAAGGCCTGGGGCCTCACCATCCGCGACTTCTACGGCCAGACCGAAACCACGACCCAGGTCGGCAATCCGCCCGGCCAGCCGATCAAGCCCGGCTCGATGGGCCGCCCCCTGCCCGGCTACAAAATCCGGCTGCTCGATGCCGACGACAAGGACGCCGAGGAAGGCGAGATCTGCATCGACCTGGCCCATCGTCCTGCCGCCCTGATGCAGGGTTACCAGCAGGATGACGGCTCGATCATGCCGCTCACCGGTGCAGTCTACCGCACCGGCGACGTCGCCTCGCGCGATGCCGACGGCTACGTCACCTACGTCGGCCGCGCCGACGACGTGTTCAAGGCGTCGGACTACCGGATCAGCCCCTTCGAACTGGAAAGCGTGCTGATCGAGCATCCCGCCGTCGCCGAGGCCGCCGTCGTGCCCGCGCCCGACGCGATGCGGCTGGCGGTCCCGAAGGCCTACATAACCCTCACCGCCAGCGGCAAGCCCGACCGCGCCACCGCGCTCTCGATCTTCCAGCATCTGAAGGGCCGCCTCGCCCCCTTCAAGCGCGTCCGCCGCCTGGAATTCGCCGAACTACCCAAGACCATCTCCGGCAAAATCCGCCGCGTCGAACTCCGCCGCGACGAGGAAAAACGCGCCGCCGAAAACCAGCGCGGGGCCGGCGAATTCCGCGAAGAGGATTTCCCGGAACTGGCAAAGTAAGGGGGCGCCCTCAAGCGTCCTCTCCGCCGCGCTAGCGGGGGAGAGGAAGGGCCCCATCGCGAAGCGA
>JAKFVZ010000678.1 GCA_021732965.1 Reyranella sp. | reverse complement strand
CGAAGCGGAAGGAATCGACGTCGCGCCGCGTGTTCTGCAGGACGTTGGCGAGCGGCCCCTGGCGCGGGTCGGTCCAGAACTGCTGTTGTGTCAGCGAGCCGGGGATCTGGTTGCGGACCTGGTTGCCCGAGAAGAAGAACCGCGTCTCGACGTTCGAGCCGATCTGGGCGCCGACGTTGCCGTTGACTCGCTGCAGGCTCTGGTTGGTATGCTCGCGGAAGCCGTTGCCGCTCAGGTTGGTGAAGGACAGCCAGGCGTCCCACGGACCCTCGCCGAAGCCCGCCGCCGCCTGCTGGCCGAAGGTCTGGTAGCTGCCGCCATAGACGCGAGCGGCGAGGCCTGGATTGCTGCGGCCGGTCGGCGAGACGAAGTTGATCGCACCACCCAGCGTCATGGCGCCGTAGCGCAGTGCGTTCGCGCCTTTGTAGACCTCGATGTACTGCTGGGCGAGCGGGTCGATTTCGTGGAAGTCGCCGCTACCGTCGGCCTGGTTGATCGGCGATCCATCCTGCAGGAGCCGCACGCCGCGCAGGTGAAAGTTACGCGACAGACCGGAGCCGCGGATCACCAGCTTCGAATCCTCCTGGCCGTACTTGCTCTGGATCCAGACACCCGGCGTGTAGTCGAGCATGTCCTTCATCGTGGTGGCGCGGCCGTCGAGATAGCGCGAGGCCGGTACGACCTCGACGCCACCGGGCGTCTTGTTGATCTGCTCCTCGGCATCCTTGATCGACGGGACCGTGAGTGATGCGGTGCCCGTGACGGTAATGGCCGGCATCGTGACCTGTGCCTGGTTGACCTCCTCGGCGGAGGCTTCGAACGCTCCGGCCGCCAGCAGCAGGCCGGCGGCAATGTGCCTAGCGCGCATGGGCGCCTCCCGACGTCAGGAGCGCGTGGAAGATCGTCGAGGGGATGGACGTAAGCGGGACGGAAAAGGGCGACGGCACGGCGGCCTGCCCCGTCGGGGCGACGCAAGTCACCCGGGGAATCGAGAACATGAGAGCTTCCTTGAATGGCTGACGCGAGACAGCACGCGCGCCAGCGGCGCGCGCGTTGCACGAGGTAGGTCAGTCCTTACGGAAGCGGGGGTGCGCGGGGCTGCTGCGGACCGTCGCGAATCGCGCCGGTCGTGGGATGATGATGGTGCGATGCGACCCGGTCGGACGAGGGGATGCGGTCGACGAAGATGGATGCGACCGACGGCCCCAGCAGCACTGGCGAATGGGCCAGGCCGAAACAGCAATCGTGAACCGTGGCCGACGACTGGCCGGAACTATCGGCGTCGCCGTCCTTGCCGGTCTGGCAGATTGCGCCCCACAGGCTGGCGGCGGCTTCCGGCCCGCCCGTGCGCAGCATCACGGCATGCGCCAGCGGCTGCAGGATCGCCAGCGTCACGCCGAACAGAGCCGCCATCAACACGAAGGCGCGAATCTGTGACGGGGGCCGGGAGACGGACATCTCCACAATTATGGCGATGCCGCCGCAATTCACAAACAGCGAATTTCACCCACGATGCCGCATGCGGGCAGAGGCGGGCGTCCGTTCTGCCCTCAGCCGCGGCCCATCGCATAGAATTCGGGGTTGGGGCGCATGCTGGTGACGTTGGCCATGCGATTGGACAGGCCGAAGAAGGAGGAGATGGCCGCGATATCCCAGACGTCTTCATCGTCGAAGCCGTGGCCTTTCAGAGTCTCGATGTCGGCGTCGCCGACGAGATGCGCCGACTGGCTCACCTTCACCGCGAAGTCGAGCATCGCCTTCTGCCGCGGCGAGATGTCGGCCTTGCGATAGTTGATCGCGACCTGGTCGGCGATCAGCGGGTCCTTGGCGCGGATGCGCAGGATCGCGCCGTGGGCGATCACACAGTACTGGCACTGGTTGAGGTTCGAGGTCGCCACCACGATCATCTCGCGCTCGGCCTTGGTGAGATTGCCTTTCTTGTCCATCAGCGCGTCGTGATAGGCGAAGAAGGCGCGGAATTCCTCGGGGCGATGGGCGAGCACCAGGAAGACGTTGGGAACGAAGCCCGACTTTTCCTGCACCTTTTCGATGCGCTCGCGAATGTCGGCCGGCAGGTCGGCGAGGCGCGGGACGGGGAAGCGGCTGATGGCAGGGGCTTCGGCGGATGCTGACTCTGGCGCGGACATGGCGTGTCTCCGGAACTCTCGTGATGCAGACTGTCATAGTCGGTCCCGTCGGTCGTGTCCTTCGGGCAACGCCGGCGGATCGGTCCACCATCGTACGCAACGGCGCCGGCGCTTGCCCCCAGTCTGGCTCGCGGTCATTGTCGGCTTCCCACGTCGCTCGCACACTGGACTCTCGGCATGCCCCTGCACTGGACCATCGACTCGCGCCTTCGGCTGTTCGCGGCCGTCTGCGATGGCGAAGTGGGCCTGGAGGAAGTTCACCGGATGATCGACGTGGCCGTGGCGTCGAATGCGCTGGGCTATCGCAAGATGTTCGACGGTACCCATGGCGACACCCGGATGGGCCCTCTCGACATTCTGGCGATCGGCGTCCGCATGCGGGCGCTGGAAAAGGAGGCCGAGTTTCACGGGCCCCTGGCCGTGATCCTGCCGGAAGACAAGCATCTGATCCTGTCGCGGCTTCTCGGCATCCTGGCGGCCAGCAAGCGTCCGTTGCGGGTGTTCGGAGATGCGGATCGTGCCCGCAAGTGGCTCGACACCGTTTCGGATCGACGCGCGCCGCCCGAGCCTCGGGGATCGCCGATCCCGGCGCACTGAAGAGCGGACCGACTCGTCTCAGCCCTCGGAAGCGGCGCACATCAGGTCGGCCATGACCATCTTCTGCGCCTCGGTCAGCGCAACGCTGCGGCGCGTCTCGGCCTCGACATAGACATGGACGAAATGGCCCACGGCGGCAGGCGTCTCGCCATCGCGCCTGAAGATCGCCAGTTCGTAGCGCAGCGAGCTGTTGCCGATGCGGCCGAGGCGGATGCCGACATCGACCGTCTCGGGAAAGCCGACCGGCGCCAGGAATTCGCAGCCGCTGGCGATGCAGAGGCCGATCGAGGTCTGGCCGGGCGCCCGCAGGATGCCGCGCTCGATGGCCAGCGTTGTGAGTGCCGTGTCGAACCAGTTGTAATAGACGGCGTTGTTGACGTGGCCATAGGCGTCGCAGTCCGACCATCGGCTGGCGACCGGCATCCACCACCTGTAATCGCTGCGACGCTCGTCCTTCGCCGCCTTTACGCCCGCCATCACGATCTCCTTGGTCCTCGTCCCGCACTCTCCTGTATCATCGAAGCCGGTCGAGGAGTGGTGTGCAAATGAGCCTTACGGTGCGAAGCGAACAGGCGTGCTTTGGCGGCACGATTGGATTCTACAGCCATGCCTCGCAAGAGACGGGCACCGAGATGAAATTCTCCGTCTTCGCGCCGCCGGGTGCGGCGGCGCGACCCCGCCCGGCGCTCTATTTCCTGGCGGGGCTCACCTGCACGGAAGAGACCTTCATGATCAAGGCGGGGGCTCTGCGCCATGCCGCCGAGCACGGGCTGGTCCTGGTGGCGCCGGATACCAGCCCGCGCGGGCTCGGCCTGCCGGGCGAGGAAGACAGTTGGGATTTCGGCACCGGCGCGGGCTTCTATCTCGACGCCGAGGCCGAGCCGTGGCGGCCGCACTACCGGATGTATTCCTATGTGACGCGCGAGCTGCCCGCGCTGATCGAGGCCAGCTTCCCGGTCGAGGCCGGGCGGCGCGGCGTGTTCGGCCATTCGATGGGCGGGCACGGCGCGCTGGTGATCGCGCTGCGCAATCCCGAGGCCTATCGCTCGGTCTCGGCCTTCGCGCCAATCTGCAATCCCGTTGCCGTGCCGTGGGGCGAGAAGGCCCTCGGGAACTATCTCGGGCCCGATCGGAAAGGCTGGGCGGCGTGGGACGCGAGCCTGCTGATGCGCGAGCGGCCGTTCTCCGACTCGATCCTGGTCGACCAGGGATTGAAGGATCAGTTCCTCGACGGGCAGTTGCGGCCCGAGGCGCTGGAGAGCGCGGCCGCCGCCGGGGGCCAGAAGCTGCTCCTGCGCCGGCACGCGGGCTACGACCATTCCTACTGGTTCATCCAGAGCTTCGTCGCCGACCATATCGCCTGGCACGCCGAACGGCTCGGCGCCTGAGGGCGGATCAGGCCGCGCGTGCGGGCATGCGGAAGAGGAAGGTGGTCCTGTCCGGCGTCGACGTGGCCGTGAGCGTGCCGCCATGGGCACGCGCGATCTCGCTGCAGATGTAGAGGCCGAGGCCCAGCCCCTGCTGGCTGGCGCGGACCTCGCCGCGAAAGAAGGGCTGGAACAGTTTTGCCAGCGCCTCGGCGGGAATTGGATCGCCGTGGTTGCTCACCGAAAGTCCGAACGTGCCGTCCTCGATGCTGGCGTCGATCGCGATCGGGGTGCCTGGCGCGCCGTACACGACGGCGTTGCCGAGCAGGTTCGACAGGAGCTGGCCGATGCGACCGGCATCGCACGAGACCGTCTGGTCCATCGCGATGTGGCTGACGAAGCTGCGGTCGGGCGAGGCCGCGCGCAGCTCGTCGACGACTTGGGCGAGCAGGGGCGTCAGCACGACGTCGCGCCGCTCGAGGTCGATGCCGTTGCCCAGCCGGCCGCGCGCGAAGTCGAGGATGTTGTCGATCAGCGTCGACATGCGCGAAATGCTGCCCTGGGTGAGGTGCAGCATCTCGTCGAGCGTGAGCCGGCCGCGCTTCACGAGTTCGGCGCCGGCCTGGATGGAAGCCAGCGGATTGCGCAGGTCGTGGCCCAGCACGGCGATGAACTGCTCGCGCAGCTCGGACTCGCGGTTGGCGTGCGCGAGCCGGGCCGATGTCGCTTCGGCGTAGGTCTCGGCCTTCTCGCGGGCGGTGCGCTCCATCGCGTTCAGCCGGCGCAGCTCCAGCATCTTCATGATCTGCCGCGCGGTCAGGCGCAGCAGCGCCTTCTGGTTCTCGTCGAGCTCGCGTGGCTGGTAGTCGAGCACGCAGATCGTGCCGAGCGGCAGGCCCTCGGGCGATTCGAGGAGCGCGCCGGCATAGAAGCGCAGATGCGGCTCGCCGGTGACCAGCGGGTTGTCGGCGAACCGCGAGTACTGCATCGTGTCGGGCACGATGAAGAGATCCGGCTGGAGGATAGCGTGGGCGCAGATCGAGGCGGGCAGCGGCGTCTCGCGCACGCCGAGGCCGACCTCGGCCTTGAACCACTGGCGGCTCGAATCGATCAGGTTGATGACGGAGATCGGCGTGCCGCAGATCGCGCTCACGACCCGCACCACCTCGTCGAACTCCTCCTCGCGCGGCGTATCGAGGATGTCGTACGCCCGAAGCGCGGCAACGCGCCGGATTTCGTCGGAGTGTCGGCGGGCTTCCATCAGCCCGTCGTAACAGATCGCGCCGCTTCCGTCTCATCCGCCGGCGCCGGGTCACCGGTCAGCTCGTGCACCGCGCGTGCGACGATCTCCAGCGTGTAGGGCTTCTGCACGACGATCCGGCTGCGATGCTCCATCGGCAGCTGGGCCTGCTCGCCGTAGCCGGTGGCGAAGAACAGCGGAATGCCGAGATCGTTCAGCCGGTGGGCGATCGGGAAGCTGTTGCGATCGCCCAGGTTGATGTCGAGCAGGGCGAGGTCGGGCGGCGCGTTTGCGATGGCGTCGAGCGCGGCCTCGATGGACGCGGCGGTGACGACGTTTTCCGCGCCCAGCCGGTACAGGATGTCCTCGGCGTCGAGCGCAATGATCAGGCTGTCTTCGACCAGCAGGACCGACTGGCCCTTGAGGATCTGCCCCGGCAGCGCCTGGGGATGGTCGGGCGCGGAGCGCTTATAGCGCGCGGGCTGCGCCTGGCCGGGACGCGGTTCCACCACGTGGCGGGCGGGAATGCAGAACGACGCGCGTATGCCCGACGGATCGTATTTGATCTCGGCCGTGCCGCCGAGGTCGTAGGGAATCGACCGCTCGATGATGGTGGTGCCGAAGCCCTTGCGCTTGGGCGGGGTCACCGTCGGTCCACCGCTCTCGGACCATTCGAGTTGCAGGTCGCCCTTGGTATCGAGATGCCAGCCGAGCCGCGTGCGCCCGTCTGGCACCGAAAGGCTGCCGTACTTGGTCGAGTTGGTGACCAGCTCGTGCAGCAGCAGCGCCAGCGTCGAATAGGCCTGCGGCTTGAGGAGCAGGGGTCTGCCCTCGGAGACCATCCGTTCCTTGTCGCCCACGATCGCCGCGGTCTCGGCATCGATCAGCGCCTGCATCGGCGCGGGGCCCCAATGATCGTCGGTGATCTGGTTGTGGGCGCGGGCGAGCGCATGGATGCGACCGTCGACCAGCCGCACGAAGTCGCGCACCGCGGGTTCGTCGGGTTGAGACTGTCGGATGAGGCCACGGATCACGCCCAGAATGTTGCGCACCCGATGGTTCAGCTCCGCGATCAGCATCTCCTGCCGCGCGCTCGCCTGCTGGCGTTCGGCCGTGGCCTCGTCGGCCAGGCGCAACACGACCTCGATCAGGGTCGCGCGCAGCGTCTCGGCGACGCGCAGCTCGGCGGGGCTGAAGGGCTGGGACTTGCCCTGCACCAGCTCCTTCCATTCCTCGAAGCTCTGGCGCGGCGTGAGGCGCGGGCCGTTGGGCCCGTACTCGACCGGCTTGTGCGGATCGCCGCCCCAGCGCACCGCACGCACCAGCTCGGAGCGGAAAAGCACGACGTAGTCGCGCGGCGAGCGCGAGATCGGGATGGCGAGCAGTCCCGCCGCGGTCGAGGCGAAGGCGCCGGCACCGTCGAGGATCGAGCCGATATGGTCGGTGGCGAACACCTTGCCGGCCGCCGTGCCGTTCAGGGCGCGGATGATGCGGCGGAACTCCTCGGTCGGCGGAGTGACGCCGGAGAAGGCGTAAGAGCCGGCGATCCAGATGCCCATGCCGTCGGCCGGGATGGCGCGCATCAGGATGTCGGCCAGCCATTCGGGATCCTGCAGCAGTGTCTCGTTCGAGGCGATCGCGCCCAGCAGCTGGTCGGAAATGTCACGGGCGCGCCGCTCGTAGGCGACATGTTCCTGCCGCTCGCGCGCTTCCAGCCGCATCGAGAACATCTGCGAGAACAACTCGCACACGGACCGGCGCTCGAAGCTCGGGCAGCGCGGCGAATAGTGATGGCAGGCGAACAGGCCCCACAGCCGGTCCTCGACGATGATCGAGATCGACATCGAGGCGCCGACGCCCATGTTGCGCAGGTATTCGATGTGGATCGGCGAGACCGCGCGCAGCATCGACAGCGACAGGTCGAGCGGCCGGCCCGACGGGTCGAGCTGCGGCACGATCGGCACCGGCTGGGCGTCGACGTCGGCGATGACGCGCAGCAGGTTGCGCTTGTAGAGCTCGCGCGCCTGCTGGGGGATGTCGCTGGCGGGATAGCGCAGGCCGAAGAAGGTGCCGATGCCGGGCTTGCAGGCCTCGCCCACGACCTCGCCCGAGCCGTCCGGCGCGAAGCGGTAGACCATCACGCGGTCGAAGCCGGTGAGGCCGCGTACCTGGCGGGCGCCCTCGCGGAAGAAGGTGTTGAGATCCGTGCACTGGTCGAGGCGCCCGATCATCGAGCGGACGAGGCTGGTGGAATCCTGGTGCTAGCCGGAAGAAGGCTCGCCCTCGATGACGACGCTGCCGCCCGACAGGTGGAGCGCGAGGTCGAGAGGCGGCCGGCCCGCCACCACCTCGACGCCGAACAGCCGCTCAACGGAGTCGGGGCCTCGCAGCATGATCGTGCGGTTGCGCAGGTCGTGGACGGACTCGGCGGAAAACACTTCCGACAGCGCCTTGCCGAGGATTTCCTCGGGGCCTTTGCCCAGCCACGTCTCGACGTTGGCCGAGGCGCGCGCCACCATCCAGTCGGAGGTCAGCGCGATCAGGAAGCCGATGGGCTGGACGGCGCCCAGGATGTGAATGGGCTCACGGTCGCAATTGGTGAGATCTACGCTCTGAACAGGCTCGTTCACCCAGGACTCCAAGATCGTCGCCGGGGATGAGTCCCACACTCATCGCGTACCCGAACCCATGCTCCCCCGAGCGTTCGACAACGCCGCCGGGCCGCCAGGGTTGCAGACCGGCCACCATCGCATAGACTCGCTCGCATGCTCACTACCCTGGCTCTGCTTGCCATTTCGGCCGTTTATGCCAGCGTCGGTCAGGCCGGGGGCACCGGATTTCTCGCGATCATGGCCGTTTCGGGCGTTCCGGTCGACCAGCTGCGTCCGACCGCGCTAGCCATGAAC